>NZ_JBGXYA010000076.1:0-25802 GCF_041814905.1 Glaesserella sp.
ATTTTTATGACTCAACTCAAATCAACTCCAGTAAAAATTGGTATCCGCCCAACCATTGATGGTCGCCGTCTTGGGGTGCGTGAATCATTGGAAGATCAAACAATGAATATGGCGAAAGCGGTGGCGAAGCTCATTAGCCAAGAAGTTCGCCATACAAACGGAGATTTTGTCGAATGTGTGATTGCCGATACCTGTATCGGTGGTGTATTTGAAGCAGCAGCTTGTGCCGAAAAATTTAAACGTGAAAATGTGGGTGCAGTGATTACGGTGACACCTTGCTGGTGCTATGGTTCTGAAACCATTGATATGGATCCGCATATGCCAAAAGCAATTTGGGGCTTTAATGGTACTGAACGTCCGGGTGCAGTTTATTTAGCCGCTTCTCTTGCCGGGCATAACCAAATGGGCTTGCCGGCATTCTCTATCTACGGCACCGAAGTACAAGAAGCAAGCGATCAATCTATCCCTGATGATGTGCGTGAAAAATTACTTCGCTTTGCCCGTGCAGGTTTAGCGGTAGCGACCTTACGCGGTAAATCTTATCTCTCTATCGGTTCTGTCTCGATGGGTATTGCAGGCTCTATCGTTAATCAAGAGTTCTTCCAAGATTACCTTGGTATGCGCAACGAATATGTTGATATGTCTGAACTCACTCGCCGTATGGAACGAGACATTTATGACAAAGAAGAGTATGAGTTGGCGTTGAAATGGGCAAATGAATTCTGCATTGAAGGGGTGGATGTCAATGCACCTGAAAACCAAATGAATGCAGAAGAAAAAGCAAAATTGCGTGAAACCTTGGTGAAAATGACCATTATCACCCGTGATTTAATGGTGGGTAACCCAAAACTTGCTGAACTCAATTTTGGGGAAGAAGCTTTAGGGCACAATGCGATTGCAGCGGGTTTCCAAGGACAACGCCATTGGACAGACCACAGCCCGAACGGCGACTTTATGGAAGCCTTACTCAACTCAACTTATGACTGGAACGGTGTTCGTCCGCCATATATTCTTGCGACCGAAAACGACTCGCTCAATGCCGTCAATATGTTGTTCGGTAATCTCTTAACCGGTCAAGCACAAATCTTTGCCGATGTGCGTACTTACTGGAGCCAAGACTCCGTAGAGCGTGTAACAGGCTGGCGACCAGAAAGTGGCTTTATCCACTTAATCAACTCAGGTTCAGCAGCATTAGACGGTACAGGACAACATACCGATAAAGACGGCAAACCTGTGATTAAACCATACTGGGAAGTAACAGAAGAAGATGGCAAACGTTGCTTAGAAAATACTCGTTGGTGTCCAGCGGTTTACGAATACTTCCGTGGCGGTGGTTTATCTTCACAATATCTCACCAAAGGCGGAATGCCGTTTACAATGCACCGCATCAATCTCGTGAAAGGTGTCGGTCCGGTATTACAAATTGCGGAAGGCTGGTCTATCGACTTACCTGAGCACGTCCACGATATTCTCAACAAACGTACCAACGAAACTTGGCCAACCACTTGGTTTGTACCACGTTTAACAGGACAAGGTGCGTTCACTGATGTTTATTCTGTGATGGCAAATTGGGGTGCAAACCACTGCGTTGCGACTTACGGACACGTTGGTGCGGACTTGATTACCCTTGCTTCAATGTTGCGTATTCCAGTCAATATGCACAACGTGGCAGATAAAGATGTGTTCCGCCCAAGTGCGTGGAGTATGTTCGGACAAGATAAAGAAGGTCAAGATTACCGTGCTTGTGCGAACTTTGGACCGCTTTATCGTTAATTCGACACAATGGATTTTAAGGCGAATCTGTAAAGGTTCGCCTTTTTATTTACAAGATTATTTGCAAAAGTTTTGCGAAATCTGACCGCTTGTTTAAGATTCTCTTCAGAATTTACCGATATAATAAGTTCAAATTCATTACAGGGAATAAACTATGAAATTGAAAAAACTTTCGGCTCTTTTTATGTTTAGCCTTTCAACTCAAGCTGTTGCCAATAATATTGTTGAAGCCACCGCGCTTAGCACTCCGGCTGGTAGCGGACAGCAAGTCAATCACGTGTTATTAAAATACCGTGAAATGACCGCAACACCCTCAGTTGAAAAGTTTGATGTCACCGGCAGAAAAGTGATCAATGCACTTTCTGTACGTGATTGCCCGAAAGATCGTCCGTCGACAACGATACCTTATTGTCACGCAACGGACAGCGATATGGTTTTACTCACATTAGAACCTGCTGCTAGTGGTTTTGTCACTGTAAGAGAAAATCGCAAACCTGCCGTGGAACGTGAAGTGGTATTGGAAATCAAACCGAAAGGCGAAAATACCGTGAAAACAACCTCTGTCCGTCAGCTTGTCGCGGAAGATTTTACCCAACATATTTTCACTGATGAGACGACTGGTATTAAAATACCGTACAACCTCTATGTGCCAAAAAACTACACACCGACAAAATCTTATCCGTTAGTGATGTTTATTCACGATGCAGGTTCCACCAACAGCAACGTGAAAAATACCTTATATCAAGGCAATGGAGCCACTGCGTGGGCCAGTCCTGAATGGCAAGCAAAAGAAGAAGCTTTTGTACTTGCACCGCAGTTTGATCACACGATTGTGAATGATAAATCGGAAGATCCTGCAGATTTGGAACCTACAATCAATCTGATTAAATTGCTCACCAAAACCTACAATATCGACAGCAAACGCATTTATACGACGGGACAAAGCGGTGGTGGGATGATGAGCATTGCAATGAATATCAAACATCCTGATTTCTTTGCCGCCAGTTATTTAGTGGCGAGCCAATGGGAACCAACATACACCGCCCCAATGGCGAAAAACAACCTGTTCGTATTAGTCTCTGAAAACGACCCTAAAGCCTTTCCGACACAACAAAAAATTATGCAAGTACTTGCCAAAAACGGTGCCGTAATTAAAAAAAGTTTTGGTTGGAACGGTGAAGCTTCGGTAGATGAACTTGATCAAAAAACCAAAGAATTAGTCTCCCAAGGCGGAAATGTCCATTTTGCAACATTTGCAGGCGGCACATTACAAATGGAAAAAGAATACCCGGAACTCAACGGTACATCACACTTAGGCACTTGGTGGGTAGCCTATAACATAGATGCCGTGCGTGATTGGTTATTTGCTCAGAAAAAAGATTAGTTAACCTATTATACAAGCGGTCTGTTTCGGCAGAAATTTTGCAAAAATAGCCCCCCCTATCATGTCCTAACCCACATAAATCATTACGCCCGTTTTTGCCTTTTATCCGTCAAAAACGGGCGTTAATTTTTCAAAAAATGTCGCTAAAAATCTGATTTTTGCCTATTTTTTGTGAGATAAATCACAAAAACAGTCTTACTTCCGTAAATTTTATTTTTATCTAACCAATCCGTCGCAAAATAACGTTATTGATTAAGACAGCCGTTCAAGATCTATTATTAAAGGAGGTGCTATGCCTATTGCGTTTATCTTCGACTGCGGAGCAACTAACCTACGTACCGTCGCAATGGATGATAAAGGCAAATTACTTGCCGTACATCACATTGCGAACAATACCCAACCGGGCAGTGAATCACCGGATTACCACATTTGGGATATTGAAGAAATTTGGTCAAAATTGATGAGCAGTGCGAGAGAAACCCTTGCTCAACTCACTGAAAGCCAACGTAATGATATTGCCGGTATTTCGGTAACGACTTTTGGCGTAGACGGTACATTATTTGATGAGCAAGGGCAACAACTTTACCCGATTATTTCATGGAAATGCCCGCGCACTCTTCCCATTATGGCAGATTTGCCGAAACATATTGATGTAGAAAAACTCTATCAGCGTAATGGTATCGGTCAGTATAGTTTCAATACGTTATTCAAATTACTTTGGTTGAAACACAATCAACCGGAAATTTTTGCTAAAGCGAAATCTTTTTTATTTATCTCATCAATCTTAACTTACCGTTTAACCGGCATACACAGTACCGATCGCACTATGGCGGGAACTTCGATGATGACCAATATCAGTACAGACGGCTGGGACAAAGAAGTGCTTGAGTTACTTGGCATGAGTGAAAGTCAGTTCCCCGAAATGAAAAGTGCGGGAGATGTTGTTGGAAAATTAAAATCGGATCTTGCCGAAGAACTCGGTTTGAAAGCCGATATTCCGGTCCTTTCTGCGGGGCATGATACGCAGTTTGCCATCTTTGGTTCGGGCGCTGCTTATAACCAGCCTGTATTAAGTTCAGGCACATGGGAAATTTTAATGGCACGCACTCAGCAGGCAAAACCCGAATGGCAGTATGTAGATCAAGGTTTAACCATTGAATTTGACAGTCAAGCAGGTTATTTCAATCCGGGTGTTCAGTGGGTAAGTTCGGGCATCATGGAGTGGTTAGGTAAGCGCTTTTTCAGTGATGTTGTCGGTACGGCCGATTACTACTCAACGATGATTAATGAAGGTTCTGCGGTTCCGCCACTGTGCCATGGCGTGAAATTAGTCGGAAAATTCGATGGTACAAGTCATGAGTCAGGCGCCATCACCGGGCTTTCTATGCATACCGCACGCGGTGAAATTTATCGTGCAGGTTTGGAATATATGGCATTCCGATTAAAAGCCGGACTCGAAGTATTGCAAAAAGTCGGTCGGTTTAATGCGGAAAGTATTATTTGTGTGGGTGGCGGTTCAAAAAATATGTTGTGGAATCAAATTCGCGCAGATGTGCTAAATCGTCCGATTGATGTGGTGGATATGGCGGAAACAACGGTTTTAGGCGCCGCGATGTTTACCCTAACCGGAGCAGGTGTGTTTGACACGGTAGAACAAGCCCAACAAGCGATGAAACCACAATTCAATCGGGTACTTCCATCGAAAAATTCACAAATTTATTCGTAAATTTTAACTCTTCGGATTGGAAAAATCCCTCTAAAAAATTAAGGAGTCAATATGTTAAAAGGTATTCACCCGGCACTTTCACCGGTGTTACTTAAAGTGCTTGCTGAAATGGGACACGGTGATGAAATCGTACTTTCAGACGCTCACTTTCCTGCTCATCAGTTACATCATAATGTTATTCGCGCGGACGGATTACAGATCGCAACGTTATTAGAAGCGATTACCCCGCTGTTTGAATACGATCAATATGTGGAATGCCCGTTAGCGATGATGTCGGCAGTTCCGGGCGACACTCTTGATCCTACTGTGGAAGAACGTTACTTAGCAGCCATTAGTAAAGTCAACGGTTCTGCACCGAAAGTTCAACGCGTAGAACGTTTCGCATTCTATGATCGAACCAAAACCGCTTATGCCGTGGTGGTTACAGGAGAATTAGCGAAATACGGAAATATTATCTTGAAAAAAGGGGTTACCCCTGCTTACCATCCTTAGGAGGATACAATGAATCTAAGAAAAGAACTTTCTCGTAAAATTATCGACACTTGCTTAGAAATGACCCGCTTAGGGCTAAACCAAGGAACTGCGGGTAACGTCAGCGTACGCTATCAAGACGGAATGTTGATTACCCCGACGGGAACACCGTATGAATTAATGACCGAAGACTCTATTGTGTATGTAGACAAAAACGGCAAACACGAAGAAGGAAAATTACCATCGAGTGAATGGCAATTTCACCTTGCCGTGTATGAAGTTCGCCCCGATATGGATGCGGTTGTTCATAACCACGCGTTAAACTGCGCGGCAGTCTCTATTTTAGGTAAGCCTATTCCGGCTATTCACTATATGGTTGGCGTAACAGGTACGGATCACGTTCCTTGCGTACCTTATGCAACATTCGGTACTCACAAATTGGCCGATTATGTACGCGAAGGCATTCGCAACAGCAACGCCATTTTACTGGCTCATCACGGTTTAATCACTGCCGGAAACAACCTAGATAAAGCGTTATGGACGGCCCACGAAGTGGAAGTTTTGGCAAGTTGGTACTTAAAATTACTGGCAACGGGACAAGAGATCCCCGTGTTATCGAAAAAAGAAATGGATATCGTCTTAGAAAAATTCAAATCTTATGGTTTACGTATTGAGGAAAAAGAGTAAATCATATAACAAATGTATGCGCCGTCGCTGTTACCAAGTTAATTTCAGCGATGGCGCATTTTTTAGTGACTGTACAACGCAAAACTTATTATATCGGCTAGGATATTAGCAAGAGCAGTGTATTCACTGATTCAGTATTAGCTTTATACCGTTTATTACCAACAACGAAATTATTAACAATCATTACAAGCGGTCATATTTTCAAAAAAATTTGCAAATATGATCGCTTTTTTGTGAATGAAATAAAATTAAGTTATGCCCGAAAATCTCAAAATTTGAAAAAAAACGGGCAAGTAATAATGCGCCCGAATAATAAGATGAGCGGAAAAATCTCCTTTTTTTGTGATACCCGTCACAAAAAAGATCTCATAAACGTAAATACGCTTTTTTAAAGTAAATTTTTATTCGAATATAACTCTGCTTATTATTTTTGAGGTCGAACAAAGCTATCTACGGAGGCAGTATGACTACAACAAAAAATGATACACCGTTACTCTCCATGTCAAATATCAGCAAATCCTTTGTGGGGGTACAAGCATTGAAAAATGTACAACTCCAACTGTATAAAGGTGAAGCTCATGCGTTAATGGGAGAAAACGGAGCGGGGAAATCCACGCTAATGAAATGTTTGATCGGCGTATATGATGCCGATGAAGGCGAAATTATTTACAAAGGGAAAAATGTGAAATTTTCGTCGGTGCTGGAAGCACAACAAGACGGAATTAGCATGATCTTCCAAGAGTTAAATTTAATTCCGCATTTAACCGTTGCCGAAAATATTTTCTTTGCTCGAGAACCAATTAAATTTGGTATGGTAGATAAAAAGAAAATGAATGAAGACGCAGCAAACATTTTAAATATGTTTGATATCGACGTAAGGCCGACCGATATCGTCAAAGACCTTTCAGTCGCCCGCCAACAAATGGTGGAAATCGCCAAAGCACTTTCCTTCGATGTTGAAGTGTTAATTATGGATGAGCCGACCTCCGCGCTCACCGAAAAAGAGATCGAAAAGCTGTTTGAACTCGTTCGCCGTTTAAAACAAAAAGGTGTATGTATCGTTTATATTTCTCACAGAATGGACGAACTCAAACAGATTTGCGAACGCATTACCATTTTCCGTGACGGCACCTATGTCTCCAGTCACCTCTTTTCTGAAATTAGCATGGATGAAATCATCACCAAAATGGTAGGACGAACTCTCGATAATCACTATCCGCCCAAAACCGCTAAAGTGACCGATGAGATCTTGCTTTCCATTATGAATGCAGAACGCCACGGTGTATTTGAGCCGCTTAATTTCGACCTATTAAAAGGAGAGGTGTTAGGCATTACCGGCTTGGTCGGTGCAAAACGTACCGAATTAGCACGTGCGATTTTCGGTGCGGATCAACTCGATGGTGGCGAAATTTATGTACGCAATAAAAAAGTTACCATCAAAGATCCGTCCGACTCCATAAAAGCCGGTATAGCCTATCTTTCCGAAGACCGGAAACTCAACGGTGTGGCTGTACGCATGACCATCCGTGAAAACATTACAATGGCATCTATGGACAAAGTGACCGACCAACTTGGCATTATCTCAAATGCCGAAGAGATAAAAGCCAGTGATACTTTCATTAAAAAAATGGAAATCAAAACCCCAACGCCTGAACAGTTAGTCAATAACCTTAGTGGTGGCAACCAACAAAAAGTGGTTATCGGTAAATGGTTGTTTCGCGATGCTAACGTGATGATTTTCGATGAGCCAACGCGCGGTATCGACGTTGGTGCGAAATATGCCATCTATCAGCTAATTGATGAACTCGCCGCTAATGGTGTAGGCGTCATTGTTATTTCTTCCGAATTACCTGAAGTGCTGGGAATCACTGACCGAATTATCGTCATGCGCGAAGGTAGAATGACAGGGATGTTGGAAACAGCAAAAACCAACCAAGAAGAAATAATGCACTACGCAACCGGCGTAAAAGATATGTTCAAACACGAATATAAAAACTAGGGAGACTGAATATGAACGATAAACATAAAGATCTGCTACGTAAAATGGCAGCATTAGCAGGCTTAGTATTGCTCGTCATTTTTTTCAGTGTGACGAATGAATACTTCTTCACCTCAAATAATATTATGACTGTTGGTCTGCAAACTTCGACTATCGCTTTAATCGGTATAGGTGCAACCTGTGTTATCTTAACCGGCGGTATCGACTTAAGTACCGGCTCGGTTGTTGCCCTTTCCGGGGTTGCCGCCGCAATGATAGTGAATGCCGGCGTACCGGTACCTCTTGGTATGATTTTCGGTATATTCGTCGGCGGACTTTGTGGCTTAATCAACGGTATTTTAGTCACCAAAATGCGTCTTCCTCCATTTATTGCCACTCTAGGGATGATGATGGTTGCACGTGGTGTGGCGCTGTATGTCACTAATGCCGCACCGGTCTCCGGAATGCCGGAATCCTTTGCTGCCCTAGGTAACGGAGCCTTATTCCGCATTACTGAAGTCGGGGCAAACGGCTTACCAAAAGTTATTTTTGCCGGTATTCCTTATCCGGTGATTATCATGATCTTCATCACAATCCTATTCACTTTTGCACTCACTAAACTCAAAGTAGGTCGCTATATTTATGCGATTGGTTCTAACGAGGAGGCTGCCCGCTTATCCGGTATTAAAACTAATCTCGTAAAAAACTATGCTTACATTGCCAGCGGTTTACTCTCAGGTTTAACGGGTGTAATTTTGGCATCACGTCTTGTAACGGCACAACCAAACGGTGGTGTTTCTTACGAGCTTGATGCTATTGCAAGTGCAGTAGTCGGGGGGACATCGTTGATGGGCGGTGTAGGTACCATCCCTGGCACATTAATCGGCTCATTCATTATCGGCGTACTTCGTAACGGCTTGAATATGAATGGCGTATCATCATTTGTACAAATGATCGTTATCGGCTTGGTAATTATCGTTGCAGTATCTTTAGACCAACTTCGTCAGTCTAAAAAATTCGGTAAAAAGAGCTAACACAACATCCTCAAACTAAAGGAGATTTTCTATGAAAAAATTAGCAATCGTAACCGCAACAGCATTAGGTTTATCTTCACTTTTCTCAGCATCGGCATGGGCAAAAGCAGATGAAATCGCCGTCATCGTAAAATCTGCAAACTCTACTTTCTGGCAAAACGTACGTAAAGGTGCGGAAACAGCCGGTGCAGACATCGGTGGTAAGTACAAAGTCACTTTCCAAGGTCCTGAGGCAGAAACAGCAATTGACGCGCAAGTAAATATGGTGGATAACGCAGTAAACCGTGGTGTTGCAGGTATTGTACTTGCTGCATCAGATCCGGTTGCACTTGTACCTGCAGTAAAAAAAGCCTATGAAGCAGGTATTCCGGTTGTTATGATCGACTCAGGTATTAACAACGATCAATACTACCAATCATTCCTCGCAACCGATAACCGAGCAGCAGGTAAATTAGCGGCAGAAAAATTACTTGAAAAAGTGAAAGGCGGCAAAGTGGCGGTAATGTCCTTTACTCAAGGGGCGGCAAGTGCAATTGAACGTACCGGTGGTTTCATTGATGCAGTGAAAGCAAAAGCAGATTATAAAATTGTCGGTCCATATTATTCCGATTCCGATATGACCAAAGCGCTCAACCAAACAGAAGACGTATTAGGTTCTAACCCGGATATCGCAGCAATTTTCGGTGCAAACGAACCGACTGCGGTAGGTATGGCACGTGCAGTTAAACAAAAAGGTTTTGCTGGTAAAATCATAGCAGTAGGCTTCGACGGTAACTCTGACTTACAAAACTTCGTCCGTGACGGAACTTTAGACGGTATTGTAGTGCAATCTTCATATCAAATGGGTTACAAAGGTGTTGACACCATCAATCGCATCATCAAGGGTGAAAAAGTGGAAAAAGTTATCGACACCGGCGTTGTATACGTAACAAAAGACAACATAGATTCTGAAGAAGCCAAAGCGGTGCTTTACTAATCGATAAATCGCTCCTCCTCTTCTCTTAAAGAGGGGGAATTTGATGGCAATCCCCCTTTTCTCAATTCGAACAAGAGGATTAAAGGAATATTGAGAGAGCAACAAGCGGTTCGTTCTCATCTATTTTTTACGCTTAGCCTCTCTCATTAGGTATAAAAAGTTATTTTTATCAATCTAAATAGAGGAAAATCAAATGGCTAATCGTCTCATCCTAAATGAAACCAGCTACCATGGCAAAGGTGCAATCCAAAACATTGTACACGAAGTCAAAAGCCGTAGCTTCACGAAAGCACTTGTTGTCACGGATAAAGATTTAATTCGTTATAACGTAGCAGCGAAAGTCACCACATTACTTGATCAAGCTGGTTTACCTTACGAAATTTTTGATGAAGTCAAAGCAAATCCGGCGGTTGATGTAGTGAAAGCAGGAGTTGAAAAATTCAAACAATCCGGTGCGGACTACCTTATCGCAATCGGAGGCGGCTCACCAATCGATACATCAAAAGCAATCGGTATCATCATTAACAACCCTGAATTTAGCGACGTACTCTCTCTTGAAGGCGTTGCCCCTACCCACCAAAAATGCATTCCTATCATCGCCATTCCAACCACCGCGGGAACAGCTGCTGAAGTGACCATCAACTACGTAATCACCGATGAAGAGAAAAAACGCAAATTCGTATGTGTAGACGTTCACGATGTGCCGGCTGTCGCATTGGTCGATCCGGATATGATGGAATCCATGCCAAAAGGCTTAGCTGCAGCCACAGGTATGGATGCGCTCACCCATGCAATCGAAGGCTACATAACCAAAGCAGCGTGGGAGCTCACCGACGCACTTCACTTAAAAGCCATTGAAATTATCGGCCGTTCACTTCGCAATGCCGTAAACGGTTCAGGTGAAGAAAAAGCGAAAGGCTTTGAAGGTATGGCGCTCGGTCAATATGTAGCAGGAATGGGATTCTCAAACGTTGGTTTGGGCGTAGTGCATAGTATGGCTCACCCACTTTCAGCCTACTACGATACTCCGCACGGTATTGCAAATGCTGTGTTACTTCCATATGTCATGGAATTTAACAAAGATTATACCGGTGAAAAATACCGTGAAATCGCCCGCGCAATGGGGGTAAAAGGTGTGGATTCAATGACTCAAACAGAATACCGCAATGCAGCAATCCAAGCAGTACAACAACTCTCAAAAGATGTCGGCATTCCGCCAAAACTTTCACAAATCGGTGTAAAAGAAGCAGATTTACCGGCACTTTCCATTGATGCGTTAAATGACGTATGTACAGGCGGCAACCCAAGATCCTGCACCGCGGAAGAGTTACTAGAAGTGTATAAAACAGCCTTTTAATTTCGTTTGATCACAACAATACAAGCGGTCAATTTTAGCCGAAAATTTGCAAATTTTTAACCGAAACTGACCGCTTGTTAAAATTCGATTAGAAATTTGTCCATAGTTCAATGGTTTTTTGAAGATCATTATCTGCAAAAAAAGCACTACCAGATACAATCCAATCGATATCTAAAGTTCTTAATTCAGTAGCAAGTGCTAAATTCATTGAACCGTCAACAGATAAAATTATCTCTTTTCTTCTAGCACCAAGTAAATGAATAACTGCATTTATACGTTCAAATAATATTTCTTTCTCTAATTTATACCCTGTCCTCGGGTCAAGGGTGAGAATTTGAACAACATCAATTTGGGCAAGATAAGGTGTTAACAGGGTTATATCGCTAGAAGAACAGATACTGATCCCTTGAAGGATATCAGGTTTATTGTCGGTTAACCATCGATAAGCTGTATCAATATCTTGTCCGCTTTCCACTTGTAAGGTAATTATATCCGCCCCTGCTTCGGCACACGCTTCTACAGTAGACAATAGACGACAACCCACCATTAAATGCACATCTTTAATAAAGTCGCTATTAAATGGTTTAATTGCGATGGCTCCGGTAGTAAAAAGCGATGAGAACTGCCCGTCAGCGATATCAAAATGCAATAAATTGAGATTATTTTTCGATAAAATCGTCAAAGTATCTTTAAAACTTAACCAATTCGATGCCAAAATGCCAAGGCTGAATTTTCGCTTCTTTAATTGTTCGATTTGTTGCTGTTTATAGCTCATGTTTCAAATTCTCTGGCAATACCCATTCAAAAATCTTTTTACTTCTTGAACCTGTCATAATTTCTTCAAGTTCTGCAACACAACGATGGTAATGCGGTGTTTTTCGGTGTTCTTCTAACGCTTGTTCATTGATATACACCTCATAGGCATAAAATCTTGTTCTAATTTCAGGATCTCGCAATACATCAAAACGCAAATTACCGGGTTCTTTCCTTGTTCCTATATGATTACGTTCAAAAACTTCAAGAAACTCCCGCTCTTTACCATCTTTAATATTAATTTCTACTAACATTGCAAACATAATAACTTCCCCTAGTCAGATTCTTCACTAAAAATGCGGTAAGTAAAACTTACCGCAAATAGCTCGACACTGCTTTTATACGTTTTTTTCATCCAAATAAAGTTGATAGGCTTTTTCACTGGTTTCACCACCGTGAACTACTGCATGTACGGCTTTAAGCATTGCAATAGGTGCGTCGGATTGGAAGATGTTACGCCCCATATCCACACCTAATGCACCTTGATCAATAGCTTGATAACACATTTCTAAAGCTTCTAATTCCGGTAATTTTTTACCACCGGCAATGACAATGGGTACCGGGCAACCCGCAGTAATACGTTCAAAACCTTTATCGACATAATAAGTTTTAATGATATTTGCCCCCATTTCTGCAGCGATTCGAGTAGCTAGCGAAAAATAGCGTTGATCACGAGCCATTTCTTTACCAACACCGGTCACTGCCATCGTCGGCATACCATAACGCATTCCTTGATCAACCAATTGAATAATATTTTTAATTGATTGATGCTCATATTCTGAACCGATATATACTTGAGCCGCCATTGCGGAAACATTAAGTCGCAATGCATCTTCAATTGAAACAGCAACAGCTTCATTAGATAGTTCCGTCAGAATGGAATTCGCTCCCGATGCACGCAATACCACCGGTTTACGTACATCCGGTGAAACAACAGAACGCAAAATACCTCGTGTACACATCAAAACATCAGTATATTCAAATAGTGGTGCAATATGTAAATCAATACGTTCTAAACCGGTTGTCGGTCCTTGGAAATAGCCATGGTCAAAAGCAAGCATAATGGTTTTGCCAGTTCTCGGATTAAAAATATTAGCTAAACGGGACTGCATTCCCCAATCTAACGCACCAGAACCTTTTAAGTAAAAGGCTTTATTAGTTTGCGGTCTATTTAAACCGAAATCTTTACCGTCTCTAATATCATCTAAATCAGCCATTTTGTTACTCCTATAAACTTATTAGAAATTGTAGTTATCGATATTATCTTTAGTGAAAACAACACGCTCAGGTAATAAAATAATACCGTTACCTTTCGCTTCATAGCCATACCCTTGTGCTTTGTTCGGTACTACTTCAACCGTTCCAATTTCCGGTATATCTAATTTGTCACCTACATTAAGTTCTTGGCCTTTTAACAATGCATTGGCTACTGCCACAGAAATCTTGCCTTGTTTGACAACATCCCATAAACCGAATTGTTTTACGGTACCTCGTTTTACATAAGGACGCATAACGTTTGGAGTACTAAAACCAACGATAGTCACATCATCAATTTTTAAATTTTCTGCGGCTTGTGCGGCTGCAGGTAATGCATTGGCATCAGGAGCAATAATCGCGTCAAGATCCGGATAAGCTTTTAATATCCCTTCTGCTGTTTGCAAAGATTTAATCGCATCGTTATAACCAAATTGAGTTGTAACTATTTCCCATCCAGGATACTCTTTCGCTATTTTTTCTTTTGCCGCATTCACCCATTGGTTTTGGTCTGTCACTGTCGGGCTTGAATAGAAGAATGCAACCTTAGCTTTCTCTTTTGGAATTTGGTTAGCCGCCATATCTACCAACATTGAACCTAGTTGATCCGGAGTACCCTGGTTAATATAGTGACTACGACATTCCGGTTTAACATCAGAATCCCAAGTCAAAACTTTCACTCCTCGATTCATTGCTCGTTGTAAAGTAGAGCAGAGGCCATCGGGAGAAACGGCAGAAACTACGATAGCGTTATAACCTTGGTTCACAAAGTTGTTAATCAACTGTACCTGGTTAGATACGCTTGGTTCTGTCGGACCATCATAGGTTACATTAACTCCAAGCGTTTTACCCATCTCAGTTGCACCCTGCCCACCACTTGTAAAGAAACCCACACCAACAAGTTTCGGAATAAACGCAATACGATCTGCAGCATATACTGTACTGACAGCAGACAAGCCTAAAGCGATTGCAAGAGCGGTTGCTTTAAATTGATTTTTCATAATAAATACTCCTATTGTTAAAGAGAGATTGATGATTTACTGCGTTATGTTGGTTTTTCAGTTCTCCCAACGAACTCTCATCCATTGGATAATTGAGCCGTAATATAAGCTAATGGATTTGCCGATTAACACGATAATGAGCAGAGCCCCCGATAAAGCACTGGATATTTCATTCGGTACCCCCACCATTTGCAAACCTTGTTGTAAATAACCGATTAATAATGCTGCAATAGCTGTACCTATAATAGAACCGGAACCACCATAAATATTAGCCCCTCCCAAAACGACCGCGGTAAGAACCGGCATTAATAGAGAATTACCAATATCTGAACGAGCAGAACCAAAATAAGAAACTAATAAAAGCCCGACGAAAGCTGCAACTATCCCAATCAAAATATAAATAATAAACAAGGTGTTATTAATTGGAACGGCGTTATAGCGAGATGTGCGTTCACTTTGCCCGATTAAGAAAACACTACGACCAACTGTCGTTTTATGCATTAGTAGCCAAAAAAAGGCCACCATAATCAGAAAATAAAGAATTGGTGTTGGAATTCCCAAAATACTTTGGTTTGCAAAATTCAGAAAACTATCTGGAAATCCTCCAATGCCTTCATAACCTGTTGCACCAGCAAAACCCGATAATAAAAGTGCGCCACCACCAAATAAATACATCGTACCTAAAGTGATGACTAACGGATTTACTTTCGTATAAATAATCAAACTTGCATTGATTAACCCGCACAAAACACCCACCAAAAAAGTTAAGGGAATAGCTAAAATTAGAGGAATATCTAACTTAAACAATACCCCTATCGTAATAGAACAAAGTCCCACGGTGGAACCAAAAGAAATGTCCATACCACCACTGACAATGATCATTGTAAGAGGCAAAGCAATCATCCCAATATAAATAAAATCACTGGTGCTGTAGAGCAATACATTCAGATCTAACATACGAGAATTAAATGTACCAAAACCAATAATCTCAATCACCACTAAACAGAACAAGGTCATTTCCCAACCATATTTTTTTATCTTCATCATTGCATTTTCCTATTATTCATCTTTTAAGAAACGCGCATAACGTTGCTGCTTTAAATTATTGGCAATCATTACCCGAATACGTCCGTCGAATACTAATACTGTTAACAAAACAATCCCTGCAACAAAGTTATTCCAATAGGCTGGTACTTTCAGTAATACTAAAATACTGTCAATTTGGATCAGAAAATATGCTCCTAATATCGCACCAATAATATTTCCTGCCCCTCCCAACAAACTGATACCACCTAATACACAAGCCGCAATTGCTTTCATTTCTAAGCCGTTACCAGTAGAGTTTGGAACAAAACCAATTTGTGAAGTGAATACAATCCCTGCAAGTGCAGCCATCATTCCATTAATAACAAAGGCAGTAATACGAACACGATCTATCCTTACGCCAAGCTGTAATGCTCCTTGTAAATTATCGCCTACCGCATAAAAATTACGTCCACTTCTTGTTTTCGTCAGAATAAAATAAGTGAAAAGAATCAACATAACCAACACCCAGCCAATTGGTGAAATATTAAACAAGATAGGTTCTGAAAGTGTTTTAAGATTTTGTGGCAGCCCCTCAATCCATTTACCACCAGTAATCAGCAACATGATACCTTTATATAAACCGAGCGTTCCTAATGTGGCAACAATTGCAGGTATCCGTAAAATCGTCACTAAAACTCCATTAAGTAAACCGGCAAAGCAACCACAAGCGATAGTGATAGTAAAAGCACTCACTAATCCATAACCTGTGTTCAATAGGCTACCAACAATCACGGCACAGAGTCCCATTGTCGAGCCTATAGACACATCAATATTGCGGGTTAGAATTACGAAAGTCGCACCAATTGCTAACAAAGTTACAATTTGTGCTGAATTGAAAATCATAGTTAAAGTTTGTAGTTGAAAACCACTTCCACTGAAACCAAGCAGTAAAAATAATAATCCAATGGCAAATAGAATTGTTAGTTCTCGATTATCTTGAATAAATTTCCACATCTTCTTTCCCCTTTATGCGTACGTATCGCCAAATACCATTTGCATAATATTATTTGTATTAATTTGCTCGCCGATTAAAGAATGTCCGATATGTCCATCATGCATCACTAAAACCCTATTTGACATTTGTTCAATTTCTTCTAAATCTGATGAGATAAATAGGATGGCTACATTCTGTTTTGCGATGCTTCTAATCAGTTGATAAATATCAGATCTGGCCCCAACATCTACGCCACGAGTTGGTTCGTCGACGATTAATAATGCTGGATTCGCTTCAAGACATTTTGCGATTAACACTTTTTGCTGATTACCACCGGATAAAGTTTTTACCGATTGTTGTTCGTCAGCAAATTTAATACCTATAGCTCGATGATAACGTTCTAAAATAGCACTTTCTTTATCAGTATCTAGCCAAAACCCCATATTGTTATAGGTTAAACTGCAAGTATTCCAAGTAAGCGGTGCATCTAGATATAAACCTGATGCTTGGCGATCCTCTGGTAGATATACAATACCTTCGGCAAGTCTCTCTTTAATCGGTAATCGACTAATTTCTTGGTTATTGAAAAAAATCTCACCACATTTCTTATTACGCAATCCATAAAGTGTCTCTGCCAATTCTGTACGCCCAGCACCAACCACTCCAGCAAGTCCTAAAATTTCTCCAGGAAAAATTTCGAAGTTAATATCCTTAAAACCTTCTCCTGTTAAATGACGAACTTTTAAAATCGGTTGATCTGTCATTTTAATTCGATTATGCCCAGGCAATTCTAACCAAAGTTTTTGGCTTTCTGATAATTGAGTATTTTTCGATTTCGGAGTAATTGCTGTAATTACATCATCTTTATTCAGCTCATGGGTTTTACCTGTTAATGCAATATAGCCATCACGCATTACACTAATACGGTGTGAAATTTGCCAAACTTCAGGTAATTTATGAGAAATAAAGACAATACCTACACCTTTTTCTAGTAATGAATTGATTTTCTTAAATAAACTTTCTGTTTCTGCTGGAGTGAGAGAGGCTGTAGGTTCATCTAAAATAAGAATATCAGCATTGCGAATTAAACCTCGCATAATTTCTACTAATTGTTGATCTGCAACTTCGAGAGAACCTGCATACATATCTAAATTCAAATGACTATTAAGTTCTTGTAAAAGAATTTCTAGCTTTTTTTCTGTCTCTTTATTAGTATTTAATCCAAATAGAATATTTTCTTTCACTCTAAGATTGGGAAACAGTAGCGGTTCTTGTGGAACAAGATAAATGCCGAGTTGATGAGCTTTACTTGGAGAGAGCCTGATTTGTTTTATACCATTAATTTCCAGTTCACCGCTATCCTGTGGTTGGATACCCGCAATAATCTTCATTAAGGTCGATTTTCCAGCACCATTCCCACCTAATAATGCATGAACTTCACCTGCATATAACACAAAGTTAATCTCTTTGAGAACAGCTACGCCTGAAAAAGATTTGCTGATATTATGCGCAGATAATAAACATTTTTTCTCTGAAGTTTTTTTAGATTGCATATAGCACCCACCACCAATGAACAAATGTATATTTAAATTATCATTTTTTCAGATGCTAATAATAAAATTAAAAAAAATCTGAGAGGTAGATCACACAAATGAATAAAAAATCCGTTTTTTGTTTATTTTTTGTCAAAAAAGTGATCTTGTTCACGAATCTAACAAAATCTATAATTGAACAATTGATAATATGAAAAAACAAATGAATAATATCTTTAGCTTATATAGAGAATAATCAATGATAGAAAATAAATTAGGAAATATAGATCTTGCACAAGTCTTGAATGAAGAAGAGATTGTTGCACGTATTGCATGGTTCTATTATCACGACAACCTGACTCAGGGAGAAATAGGAGAACGTTTGGGCCTACCGCGCTTAAAAGTATCTCGCCTATTGGAAAAAGGCAGGCAACAAGGAATCATAAAAGTACAGATTAACTCTCGATTCACTGGCTGTTTGGAACTTGAACAAAGCTTACAACAATATTTTAATTTAAAGCATATTCGCATTCTACCTGACTTAGCACAACACGAAATTAATGAGCGCTTAGGTATTGGAGCATCACAAATGCTGATGACGTTACTGAGACCCAAACAACTACTTTCTATCGGTTTCGGCGAAACTATTATGCAAACGATCAAATACTGTAATGATTTTTTTACTCAAAACAGTATTAAACTTATTACCTTATCAGGCGGTGTCGGACCTTATATGAAAGGGATTGGTCAATTAGATGGTTCCTGTTCTGTCAGTATTATTCCTGCACCATTAAGAGCATCATCAATTGAAGCGGCTAAATTGTTTAAAAAAGAAGCCTGTGTACGCGATATTATGCTTACAGCTTGTAGCGCAGATGTTGCAATTGTAGGTATTGGCGCTACGCGACAACTTGGGCAAGCTACCTTACTGCGTACAGGTTATATTACTGAAGAAAAGCAACAAATGATTCGTAATCAAGGTGCTGTAGGCGATATTCTTGGTTATTTCATGCAAAAAGATGGCTCTCTACAACCAAATATGCCGTTGCACGAAGAATTGATCAGCGTATCTCTAGATAATTTAAAGAAAATTCCAACCGTAATCGGTATTGCTGGTGGCGAAAACAAAGTAGAAGCCATTTTAAGTGCATTACAAGGTAAACATATCAATTCACTAGTCACAGACGAAAAAACCGCACGAATGATATTAACTCAGTTGGTTTAAAACTAACAAGTTGGATTGATTGTGTGTTTTTTTCCGTTATTTAGAGGAGAATATATGAACAATCAATCCTATCTTATGGCATTAGATGCAGGAACAGGAAGTGTAAGAGCTGTCATTTTTGATCTTGAAGGTTACCAAATTTCTGTCGCTCAACACGAATGGGTTCATTTATCTGACCCAGATATACCCGGATCAATGGAGTTTGATCTAACTAATAACTGGCAGCTTACATGTGACTGTATTCAAAAATCAATTCAAAAAGCTAATATTAACCCTGAACAAATCGCCGCAATTTCAACCTGCTCCATGCGTGAAGGTATCGTCTTGTATGATGAAAATAAAATGCCCATTTGGGCCTGTGGAAATGTTGATGCACGTGCGACTGAGGAAGTTCGAGAGTTAAAAGAGCTTTACAACAACACGTTTGAACAACAACTCTACGCGATTTCAGGACAGACCTTAGCACTGAGCGCAATTCCTCGTTTATTATGGCTTGCTCATCATCGTTGCGATATTTATCGTAAGACTAAAGCGATTACCATGATTAGCGATTGGCTAGGTTTTATGCTTAGCAATGAGCTAGCTGTAGACCCCTCTAATGCCGGAACAACTGGAATACTTAACTTGAGAACCCGTCAATGGTCGCCTGAATTATTAGATATGGCTGGCCTCAATTCAGATATTCTCACCCCAGTTAAAGAGACCGGCACCATCCTAGGCTACGTAACAGAAGAAGTATCATATGCTACCGGTTTAAAAGCAGGTACTCCGGTGGTCGTTGGTGGAGGAGATGTTCAACTTGGTTGCGTGGGGTTAGGCTTAACGGAACCTTCACAAGCTGCCGTTATCGGCGGAACATTTTGGCAGCAAGTAGTGAATTTACCGGAACCGGTGACAGATCCAGAGATGAATGTCCGCGTGAATCCTCATGTGGTTACTAGTTTAGTTCAAGCTGAATCAATCAGCTTCTTTACCGGGTTAACTATGCGTTGGTTCCGTGATGCTTTTTGCGAAGAAGAAAAACATCTAGCCGAAAAATTAGGCACTGATGCCTATACTCTTTTAGAACAGATGGCAGAACGAATTCCGGTTGGTGCTAATAACGTAATTCCGATTTTCTCAGATGCTATGCATTTCAAATCTTGGTATCACGCAGCACCATCCTTTATAAACCTATCGATTGATCCTGAAAAATGTAACAAACCAGTATTATTCCGAGCCTTAGAAGAAAATGCGGCAATTGTTTCTTCCTGTAACCTCGACCAAGTACAACATTTTTCAGGAGTACAACTCAGTTCGATTGTCTTTGCCGGAGGCGGTTCAAAAGGCAAGCTATGGAGCCAAATTCTAGCAGATGTCACCGGTCTAATTGTGAATATTCCGGTAGTAAAAGAGGCTACTGCATTAGGTTGTGCCATTGCAGCTGGGGTTGGTGTCGGCATCTATTCATCATTATCTGATGCGGGTAAAAAACTCGTTAAATTTGAACGACAACACATACCGAACCCGGAAAATTATGCTCTTTATCAGGAACATAAAAGACAGTGGATGGATGTTTACAAACGACAGTTACAATTAGTAGATAGTGGGTTAACCACTTCATTATGGAAGGCTCCCGGACTATAGTCTATTAAATCGAAAAGTTGGTCTAAAATGGAAACCTATTCGCTAGGTGTTTCTGTAAATTTTTTGCCAAAAGAGACCGCTTGTTAACCAACTTATCTAACTATCTTGCATCGCATTAAATTTATAAATTAGGAAACCACTATCTTTTTGATACACAAACAAAAAAGGCGCTCCTGCGCCTTTTTTAAAACTCGAACTTATCGGGTGCCAAATACCACGATAGTTTTACCATGTGCGGAAATCAACCCGTCATCCTCAAGCATTTTCAGAATTCTGCCGACCGTTTCCCGCGAGCAACCGACCATTTGACCGATTTCTTGACGGGTAATTTTAATCTGCATACCTTGCGGGTGCGTCATCGCATCCGGCATTTTTGCAAGATTCATTAACGTCTGTGCAATACGCCCCGTTACATCCAAGAAAGCCAAATTGCTGACTTGACGCGATGTCATCCGTAAACGACGAGCCATTTGTGCAGACAGATACATTAAAATATCCGGATTCAAATGGACCAATTGCTTGAATTTTTTATAAGAAATTTCAGCAATTTCGCAGTTACCTTTGGTTCTGACCCAAGCGGTACGCGGTTGGATTTTCTCTTCAAATAAACTGATTTCACCGACAAACTCGCCTTGCCCTAAATTGGTTAATAGCATCTCTTTGCCTTCATCATCCTTAATGAAAACAGATACTGCACCGTTTACAATGTAAAATAACGACTCCGCATCTTCTCCGGCGTGAATAAGTGTATATTTTGCCGGATAGCGATGGATATGGCAGTGGGTTAAAAACCACTCCACCGCTGGGTCGTGGATAGACGGCGGCGGACTTACGTCTTCTAATTGTGCCGTAGAAATTGATACATCTTGCATAAAAGCCTCATCATGCGTTTATAGCTTAACTGTGAAACGTAAAGAATTTTAACACGGATTAATATATTACCCTAAAAAAGATTTTTTATCTTTAATATCAATACTTTCGTGTAATTCCGACCAAACAATAACGACTTTATCTGCTTGAAGTTGAGCTAACAGTCGCGCCCTTTTCTCCTTCAACGTCAATTCTTTTGCACCATAGTCAGTTCCCTCGCGCAAAATAAACGAGTCAAGAATATTATTGAGTGTACTTTCTTCAAGCGATTGCCAAGGAATAATCATTTTTTCTAATAAAACAATGGTTTAATTAAAGCCCACTGTTTTTCAAAGTGCTGGTGTTGGTTAAAACTGAAATTAGAGCGAATAAGGCGTAGAAACTGCCCTTCACAAAAATTCACTAAGTAACCGGCGATCACGCGTTCATCCGTGAAGGCTTTGCCTTCACGTAATTTGCGCATTTGTAAAATGTTAGTAAATTGTAGCTCTAAACCGTCGAAAAATTTCGAGACGCGAGCTTTCAATACATCGTCTTCAAACATCAAAGCGTGTCCGGTTAAAATACGCGTTACCCCCGGGTTTTTTTGAGCAAAATCCAATACTGTTTGCAAAATGGATTTCACCGCAGATTCTGTGTCCGCTTTACGTTTACTTGCATTGATATAGCTGGTCAACGTCATTTCGATACGTTCAATTAAAGCTTCAAACATTTTGGTTTTGCTTGGAAAATAACGGTATAACGCCCCTTCGGATACGCCTACGGCAGCCGCTAGACGTTCCGTGGTAATACGCTGCATTCCGCCTTCCGAATTAAGCAACCCGATTAACACTTCCAATACTTGTTGTTGACGCTCTTTTACCGATTTTTTCGGCATTTTTATGACCGGTTTTATCATTGTCATCCCTATTGTTTACCCGAATGTCCAAAACCGCCCGCACCGCGTTCCGTCGCAGGAAATTCATCAACGATATTAAAACTTGCTTGTACCACAGGCAGAAAAACAAGTTGAGCAATACGATCACCGACTTCAACTTGGAACGGTTTGTCGCTACGATTCCATAACGAAACCATTAGCGGACCTTGATAGTCGGAATCCAGCAGACCAACTAAATTACCAAGCACAATTCCGTGTTTATGACCTAAACCCGATCTTGGTAAGATTACTGCCGCCAAATTCGGATCTGCGATATACACGGAGATCCCGGTTGGAATCAACACGGTTTGTCCGGCTTCTACGGTTAAAGGTTGCTCAATCAGTGCTCGCAAATCCAAACCCGCTGAGCCTTCGGTCGCATACGCAGGTAGCGGAAATTCCGTTCCGATGCGTTTATCTAAAATTTTCAAATCGATCTGTTTCATTTTATAGTCCTATGATGAAATCCGTAGAGACGGAAAACCGCCTCGACGAAAAAGAAGCTTACGATTTATAACGTTCTACAATCTCATTCACCAAACTTTCCGCAAGTTTAGATTTGTCTGCAAGCGGTAAGATTTTGCCACCATTTTGCCAAAATAAGTGTAAAGTATTTTGATCCGCATTAAAAACCTGCCCGCCGGAAACATCATTTGCACAAATCAAATCCAACTTTTTACGTTGTAGTTTATCTTTAGCATACTGTTCAATGTTTTCGGTTTCTGCGGCAAAACCGACCACAAAAGGCCGATTGGCTTGAAGCTGAGCAACATTGGCAATAATATCGGGATTTTTCACCAATTTTAAAGTGAATTCATCATTATCTGTTGTCTTTTTGATTTTTTGCTCTGAAATTTGTTCAACACGATAATCCGCCACTGCCGCACAGCCGATGAAAATTGCATTTTTTTGCGCCAAACTGACCGCTTGTTGTTCCATGTCTCGTGCCGAAACAACATCAATCCGCTCCACGTTATTCGGAGTCGGTAAATTCACCGGACCGGCGATTAATGTCACCTTCGCACCTCGTTTGGCAAAACGCTCTGCAATCGCAAACCCCATTTTGCCCGAGCTGTGATTACTGATATAGCGCACCGGATCAATCGCCTCACGAGTCGGACCGGCAGTAATCACCACGCTTAAATCGGTTAAATCCTGCGCAGTATTAAAATGAGCGACCACCGCATTAAAAATATCGGTCGGCTCAGACATTCGCCCTAAACCAATATCACCGCAGGCTTGAAAACCGCTATTCGGACCGATCACTTGGATGCCCTGCTGCTGCACAATTTGCAAATTTTCCTGTACAACCGACCGCTTGTACATCTGCTGATTCATAGCCGGAGCCAATAAAATCGGTGCCACCGTAGCCAAGCAAATGGTTGATAGCAAGTCGTTTCCCATGCCGATACGTAAACGAGCGATAAAGTCAGCAGAAGCAGGTGCAATTACGACAACATCCGCCCATTTGGCTAACTCGATATGTCCCATAGCAAGTTCTGCTTGCGGGTCAAGTAATGAGTTTGAAACCGCATTGCCGGAAATCGCCTGTAACGTCAATGGCGTCACAAAAGCCTCTGCCGCAGGGGTTAAAACGACCCGAACCTCCGCACCAGCCGTTTTAAAATGGCGGATAAGCTCAATCGTTTTATAAGCCGCAATCCCCCCGGTAATACCGACAAGGATTTTTTTATTATGTAACATATGAAATTCCTAAAATCTCTTGTATCCCACATTGCTTTGACAAAGCAGAGAAAAAGTTAGCTGGATCGCCTGCAAGGCAAAAATATTCGGCTATTCTACGCAAATAGGCGCTCACTCACAATCCACGATTTTTTCGATCTTCATCGAAAAATTGATAAAAGCCTTTTGCCTCAATCACTTGTCCTTTTTATGCTTATCCGACCGATTTCATTGATTGAGCAAAATATGAAACAAACAAATTTATCATTGATGCCGCGTGAAAAGTTGCTCACTTTGGGAGCTAAAGCATTAAGCGATGCCGAATTGTTAGCCATTTTCTTGCGTACGGGAATAAAAGGCGTACCGGTGATGGAATTATCCCGACAAGTGCTTGACGCTTTCGGCTCACTACGCGGATTACTAAGTGCAAGTTTAGACGATTTTTGTATGATAAAAGGGCTGGGACAGATTCAGTATGTTCAACTACAGGCGACCAAAGAGATGACCAAACGTTATCTTTCCCAGCAGATGGAAGCGAGTGAAACCATCGACAGACCATGTTTAGCCGTGATGTATTTTCAAGCGGAATTGGAAGATGATGAACGCGAGGTGTTTATGGTGCTGTTTTTGGATAATCAAAATCGCTTGATTAAAAAAGAAAGGATGTTTTTCGGCACTATCAATCAAGCCGCCGTTCATCCGCGTGAAATCATCAAAGCTGCCTTAAAATACAATGCGGCTGCAATTATCGTTGCGCATAATCATCCGTCCGGTAACTGTGAACCTAGCGAGGCGGATCGTTACTTCACCAGACGGATCGAAATGGCTTGTGACTTAATCGATCTTCGCCTAGTCGATCATATTATTGTCGGCAAAGGGGACTATTTTTCATTCGAAGAGGAGAAGTTTAAGTTGGAAAACCCGTAAATTGCTACTTGTATGAAAGGATCAAAGCAAGTATAATCCGCAGTCTTTAAAATAGTCTGTGGGTCGGGTGTATCTACCTGACGAGGTAATTTGAAGGAGTTGAGCCCTTCGATAACCCGAACCATATAGCTTAAGCTTAAGTAAAATATCGGAGAATTTCAAATGTCTAGAGTCTGTCAAGTAACAGGCAAGCGTCCGGCAGTTGGTAACAACCGCTCACACGCGATGAATGCGACAAAGCGTCGTTTTCTACCTAATCTTCACACTCACCGTTTCTGGGTTGAGAGCGAAAACCGTTTCGTCACTTTGCGTTTAACAGCCAAAGGTATGCGTATTATTGATAAAAAAGGCATCGATGCAGTATTAGCTGAGATCCGTGCCCGTGGCGAAAAAATCTAAGGAGTTAGAAAATGGCAGCTAAAGGTAATCGCGAAAAGATCAAATTAGTTTCTACCGCTGAAACTGGTCACTTCTACACCACAACGAAAAACAAACGTAATATGCCGGAAAAAATGGAAATCAAAAAATTTGATCCGGTTGTGCGTAAAC
>NZ_JBGXYA010000077.1:0-13422 GCF_041814905.1 Glaesserella sp.
GCCCCAAAACCATTGGCACAGTTCATCGTAGCAGACACTTCACAACCTTCGCTCATTTTCGGAAAAATTAACGGCTGAGTTGAAAACACACAATCAATTCCAAATTTACGCTTCGGGTTTTGGCTGAAATTATACTCTTTGCGTAACAAGCTTCGCACTTTTGAAGCCAGCGGATCTTGAATGGTCTTGCTTAAATCGGTGATCTGAATTTGGGTCGGATCCGTTTGCCCACCCGCTCCGCCAGTTGTGATGATTTTGATTTTATTACGCTTACAAAAAGCGATTAACGCCGCTTTGACTTTCACACTGTCAATCGCATCAATCACATAATCATAACCACGCAGCAGATAGTCACTCAAATTATCTTGCGTGAGAAAATCATCAATGATCGTGACTTCACATTCAGGGTTGATTTTGACAATACGCTCTTGCATTACTTCGGTTTTCAGTTTACCGATTTCGCCTGACATAGCATGAATTTGACGATTAATATTGGTCACACAAATATCGTCCATATCAATCAAGGTAAGTTTCCCCACGCCTGAACGCGCCAAAGCTTCCACCGCCCAAGATCCAACACCGCCGATACCAATCACACACACATGTGATTGACGTAGCTTTGCTAATCCTTCAGGCGTATAAAGGCGACCGATTCCGCCAAAACGTTGTTCGTAGTTATCTGTTCTTGTCATGTTATTCTCATCGATATAATTGCCGGCGGATTGCGACTAGAGCCTGTATTGCTTGTTCACGATCTGCACGTTCAGGTAAATCGGATTGAGCAAACAGTACTTCAATTTCCGCCATGAGTTGCTCCGCTCGCAAAATCAGTTCTTCATAAGTAAATTCACCGCGACGGATTGCCAATAGCGCCTCTCTATTTGGTCGGTGAACACGAATTTCACCATATAATGCAATCTCTTTTGCCGTTTCTAATAAACGGAAAGTATGCATTACGTTTTTTGAATCATACTGTTGACCATGCGCTTGGTTATTGTTGTAACGCTCTTCATTTCGTTCTTCCACCCACTGCCAATAAGACTGGTAATCTCGGCAATAGCTGCTAAAGCCTTCTTGATTAAAGATCAAATAAGTCACCGGTGATAAGCCTTTCTCAACCCGACTTTTCAAAATAACCGAATCTTCTTCATTCTTCATCACGCCTTGATAACCCAACTGACAATCTCGGTCTAAAAATACCGCATAAAGATTTTTAGCATGTTCTATCGCAACTAATCCAAACTGTTTTTGGTTTAAATTTGAGTCGACCAACCACTTATTTAATGGAATGGATTTATCTTGTTCGAGAACAAAACAAAATTCTAATAAGCTTTTCTTCTCTTTGGGAATAGGATTAACAATTTTTTTATTTAACCCACGAGCTTTTTTTATTTGTCCAAAGGCATATCCTGCAAAACTTTGCTGACATTGCTTAGAAATAAAATAATCACTCTTTAATAAATCCATAAGTGGATGTCGATATAATATGCAATGTTCAGGTGAAGCTAACAATTCCAAAACGTTAGGATTATTTTGTAGTAATAATTCAACAAATCTCCCAAGTTCAAAATAAACTTCATCATTTGTTTCATTATTAACTTGCGGAATATAATTCAAACCATATAACGCATTATCCGGCAAATAAAATACTCCTCGAATATCCGTATCTGAATGTGGTAAATCAAGCCCATAAGCACGGCTACCTGAAATCACTTCAAATAAAATCAGATTTTGATCTTTTAAATCTTGAATCGTTAAGTTCATCTTATTCTATTTAATGTCTTTATAAATAATTCGTTCAAAGGTTCTACTGCAAGCGGTCTGTTTTCAGGAATAATTTGCAAATTATCAATTTCGTTATATATATCGTGAGTAAATCGAATTAATGTTGAAGATAATTGATGTAAATAGCTCTCTGGTTGTGTTGCTTTTAAATTGATTAATCCGTCAATTTCCGCTTTTAAAGTATTCGGCAAATCTAGATAAAGTTGAAAAATATTCATTGGCGGAATTGTTTTTTTCTTTGCTGCCCAATCGGCTGCTAATAACGGGCGCAATACATAAAACCATTTTTTCAATTTTATTTCGTGATTTAAATCTAATTGCGATAATGCGTTTTTTGCGATACCACGATAATGATGCACTATGGGAGCCACTTGAAAATATTCATTTAAAAGCGGAGAAATATCTTTGACAAATGCCTCTTGCTGTTGATAAACAATAGGCGAATTAAACCATTCTAATAATACGGCATTGGATTTACGTAATAATTGTAATACCTTGCGTAGATCCCATCCGCCAACATCAAACCACTGATTTTCAATATATTCAAACGTCGATTTTGGTTCTTCAATAGATAAATAATCTTGTTGCGGACGAATAAAAATCGCCCGCACATCGTAATCACTATCTGGAGAAGGAAATCCCCATGCTCTGCTTCCACTTTCTACAGCTAATAAGAAGTGAATGTGCTCCGATTGGTTAATTTGGTTCAATTTTTGTTGAATTTCATCTTTCATTCATTTTCCTTATAGCCATCATTAGTAACTATTCATTCCATCGTGCATTAAATACCATTCTTAATATTTTCCAACGCTTCCCAACGTTCAAACGCTTGTTCTAATGCCATTTCAGCATCTGCCAGTTCTTGTAACTGGGTTTGCGTATAGCTCGGATCTTTAGCAAAGAAATCCGCACTATTCACTTCGGCTTGTAAGGCTTCAATTTCTGCTTCAAGCTGTTCCATTTTTTCAGGCAGGGCTTCTAACTCTCTCTGCTCTTTATAAGAAAGTTTGACCTTCTTCCCCTCTCCCTGCTTGCGAGAGGAGGTGTCCGCAGGACGGAGGGGGGCTTTTGAGGCAAAATAATTCGCCTGTTGTTGCTTCGCATCGTGATAGCCGCCGATATATTTATTCACTACCCCTTCGCCTTCAAAGATGTAGCATTCTGTTGCGGTATTGTCGATAAATTGACGATCGTGGCTGACAATAATCAAAGTGCCTTGATAATCCGCCAACATCTCTTCCAGTAGTTCTAAGGTTTCTACATCAAGGTCGTTGGTAGGTTCGTCCAAAATCAGTAGGTTATTGGGTTTTAGCAATAATTTAGCCAATAATAAGCGGTTACGTTCACCGCCCGACAGGGCTTTGACTGGGGTCATCGCCCGTTTCGGTGGAAATAGGAAATCTTGCAAATAACCAAGCACGTGGCGTTTTACCCCATTGACTTCAATATCTTGTTTGCCGTCAGCCACGTTATCCATTACCGTTTTTTCAGGATCAAGCTCTGCACGGTATTGATCGAAATACGCCACTTCTAGCTTAGTGCCACAACGCACAGTCCCTTCCGTCGGCTGAATTTCGCCAAGTAATAACTTAATCAACGTCGTTTTGCCGATCCCGTTTGCACCAATAAAAGCAATTTTATCGCCACGCAAAATGGTAGTGCTGAAGTTTTTCAGCAAGGTTTTACCTGCCACTTCGTAGCTGGCATTTTCCACTTCAAACACAATTTTGCCTGAACGAGCGGTCTGATCGAGCTGAATTTTTACCGTGCCTTGTACTTCTCGGCGTGCTTTACGCTCTTCTCGCAAGGCTTTCAAAGCTCGCACACGCCCTTCATTACGGGTACGACGAGCTTTAATCCCTTGGCGGATCCAAACTTCTTCTTGGGCTAATTTTTTATCAAACAGCTCATTTTGTAAGGCTTCTACACGCAAATCTTCGGCTTTGGTTTCAAGGTAAACATCGTAATTACTTGGATAGGAAACCAATTTGCCCCGATCTAAATCGACAATGCGAGTTGCCATTTTGCGAATAAAAGCACGGTCGTGAGAGATGAAAATAATACTGCCTTTAAACTCTAACAACAGATTTTCTAACCAAGCTATCGTATCCACATCTAAATGGTTGGTCGGTTCGTCCAACAGCAACACATCAGGATCCGCCACTAACGCACGCGCCAACGCCGCACGGCGAACCCAACCGCCTGACAGCTCGCACAACCGTTTTTCTGGGTCAAGCTCTAATAGTTTCAAGGTATCTTGAATACGGTTTTCAAACTGCCAACCGTTAGCGTGTTCCAGTTGAGCCTGAACTTGAGAAAGTTGCGACATCAGCGTATCGCTGTAATCGGTCAGCATTTGTTGCGAAATATGGTGATATTGCTTTAAAAGATCGGCTAAATGAGCGATCCCTTCTGCTACATAATCGAAAACAGTATCTTCTATATGGCGGGGTGGATCTTGTTCTAAACGGGTGACAACAATATCTTTTTCAAAAATCAATTTGCCATCGTCTAACTGAACTTCGCCAGCCAGCACTTTCATTAAGGTCGATTTTCCTGCCCCGTTTCGTCCGACAAGACAGACACGTTCGCCCTGTTCAATGTGTAATTCGGTATGATCAAGTAGTGGATGATCGCCAAAGCCTAAATAGGCGTTAGAAAGGTTAATTAAAGCCATAGAATATCTGTTGAAATGAAAATTTTGCAAATTTTAGCAGTTTTCTGACCGCTTGTAAGCGATCAGTTGTACGAGGAAAAGAGCCGTTATTGCTGTTTAACCAACAAAAACGGATTGACCGCACCGGTTTTAGTGTAAATACCATAATGTAAATGTGGTGGAGTGCCTTTCGCGTTGCCGCTGTCGCCAACCGTACCGATAATGGTGCCTTTATCGATCCATTGATGTTTTTCGATATCACCGAAATCTTCCAAATGAGCATAATAGTGAACTCTGCCGTCTACGCCAAGTACGCTGACAATATTCCCGCCAAGCCTATTTTGCCCTTTTTTCACCACGATACCGCTAATATTGGCATAAATGGGGGTTCCGCGTTTTGCAAAAATATCAGAACCTTCATGTTTACGACCACCACCGCGTGGGCTGTGCCACGTATCGGTAAACCGTTGATTCGGCAGTGGATTATCCAAAAATTCCGGTGTTTTTTCGGTGAGAGAAACGACCAACCAACGACTGTAAGGATACAAATAAGGCACTTTCAAACTATAGCCGATTATCCCAAGCAGCACCATTCCGCCTAATAACAATAAAAGAGGTTTAAGCCATTTGCGCATATTATTCCAACGTTTAACTTGATAAAAATAGATTCAATTTTACCAGCTTCATATTGGCTATCAAATACCCGTTATATTGTTCAATTCGCTAAAGATGTGCATAATTTCTGCTATAATTTGCCACATTTTGAAAGAGGAATACCTGATGAGCCAAACAATTCAACAACGTATCCAACAAATCCAGCATCTCTATCGTGAATGGCTTGAGCTACAGCCTACATTACAACAAGCACAATCGGATTGGCAGCGTAGCGCAGAAATTATCAATACATTGGAAAAATTCTATTTTGAAGGCGAATATCAAGATTATTTCCAGCAAATCGAGCAAGGGCTAGAGGTTGATTTAACCACCGAAGGCGAAGACAGTGTAATGTCGGAAGACACATTATGGAATGCTTTTTATGAACAGCAACAGACGTTATGGCAACAATTACGTTTTGCCGTCGCACAATTAGATCACGAGAAAAGCAGATGATGTGGATTTGGTTCACCCTACTTGCTGCGGCTATGCAGGCGGGACGCAATGCATTCCAAAAGCAACTCAGCCAAAGCGTACCGGTGCTTGGCGTTACTTTAGCGCGTTTTTTATTTGCCGTGCCGTTAGCTCTCAGCTATCTGATTTTTCTATATAAAACCGATGCAAGTTATACACTTCCGACCTTTTCACTATACTTTTACTTATATGTTATCGGCGCTTCGATTGCACAAATTTTAGCAACTGCATTAATGGTCAAACTTTTTCACCTCAAAAATTATGCCATCGGTGTTGGTTTGGCAAGAAGCGAAGCGGTATTGGCGGCGATTTTAGGCGTGATGTTTTTTGGCACCACAATCAGCCTGATCGGCTGGTTAGGCGTACTTATCGGCGGAATTGCCATTTTTTTAATGACCGGCGCTTCCAATTTGCGTTATGTGTCATGGAAAACCTTACTCATCGGCTGTGGCAGCGGTTTGTGCTTTTCCCTAACCTCCTTATGGGTCAGAGAAGCCAGTTTACAGCTCAACAGCCATTACTTACTTTCTGCCGCTTGGGTACTGTTTTCGGTCATTACCTTTGAAGCCGTGATATTGCTCGCCTATTTGGCTATTCGCGAAAAAGAAACGCTGATTAAACTGCTACAACGCCCTAAATTAGCCGTCACGACCAGCGTTTTCTCTTTTTTAGGTTCATTCGGTTGGTTTAATGCGATGAGCCTAAACGATGTTGCCTTCGTTAAAACCGTCGGGCAAATTGAAATTTTGTTCATGTTGATGATTTCTTACGGTATTTTTAAAGAACGTTTAAAAACGCAAGATTTAGTCGGCTTAGCGTTGATCGTACTCGCCGCATTATTGGTGGTGTGGGGATAGCTGACAAGCGGTCATTTTGCGCTAAAATTTTACAAATTCGACCGAGAAGACTACTATATAAAAAATCTTATTTACGCAGATAAATGCTATGACTCAAAATCGTAAATTTAAAACTATCGCGATAGTCGGTAAACCCCGCCACGATATTGCACTTGAAACACACTTAGCAGTTTATAATTGGTTGAAAGACCGGCAATACAACGTGTTAGTGGAAAGCAAAATCGCTAATCAACTCGGCTTGCCAAATCCAATGAGTATTGCTGATATCGGTGAATGGGCGGATTTAGTCATTGTGATCGGCGGTGACGGAAATATGCTTGGGATGGCACGCCAACTCGCGAAATATCGGGTACCGTTAATCGGTATTAACCGAGGCAACCTCGGATTTTTAACCGATATCGCCCCGCAAACTGCATTTGAGCAACTGCATAGCAGCCTTGAATGCGGCGAATTTATTATTGAAGATCGTTTCCTGTTAGATGCCAAAATTGAACAAAACGGAAAAGTGGTTGAGAAAAACAATGCATTGAACGAAGTGGTGGTGCATTCCAGCCAAATCGCTCGAACTATTGATTTTGAAGTCTATATTGACGGCAAATTTGCTTTTTCACAACGCTCCGACGGTTTAATTATCTCAACGCCAACCGGTTCAACCGCTTATTCGCTTTCCGCCGGCGGTCCGATTTTAACCCCCAATATGAACGCTATGGCATTGGTTCCAATGAACCCTCACAGCCTATCATCCCGCCCGTTGGTAGTGGACGGCGACAGTGTCATTTCGCTGCGTTTTGCTAAATACAACCAACCGAATTTGGTCATCAGTTGTGACAGCCAACGTTTACTCCCGTTTGATACGGAAGATCGCATTATCGTACAAAAAAGCCCGGACAAATTAAAACTATTACATTTAAAAGATTACAACTATTTCAATGTATTAGGTACAAAATTAGGCTGGCTAAGCAAATTATTCTAATCCACATAAACAAGCGGTCCGAATTTGCAAAAAATTTGCGAATTCGGACCGCTTGTTATTTCAAAAACGATTATGCCGGATGTCTTGCAGCGACATCTTTTAATAACGCTTGTAACTCACCTTTTTGGAACATTTCCAACACGATATCACAACCGCCGATTAATTCACCTTCCACCCATAATTGCGGGAAAGTTGGCCAGTTTGCGTACTTCGGTAGCTCGGCACGAATATCCGGATTGGTTAAAATATCGACATAACCGAACGGCACTTGGCAGTTGATTACCGCTTCCACTGCACGAGCAGAGAAACCGCAAGACGGAAATTTCGGCGAACCTTTCATGTAAAGTAGAATTGGGTTTTCACTGATTTGTTTTTGAATTCTTTCGATGGTTTCCATTTTTATCCTCATTAATTTAAAATTACTTCGCAATACGCTTATATTTCATACGATGCGGTTGGGTTGCTTCTGCACCAAAGGTTTTCTTTTTCCACTCTTCGTAGTCTGAGAAGTTACCTTCGTAGAAAGTCACTTTACCTTCATCACCGTAATCTAAGATGTGGGTGGCGATACGGTCTAAGAACCAACGGTCGTGCGAGATAACCATTGCACAGCCCGGGAACTCTAAGATCGCATTTTCTAACGCACGCAAGGTTTCTACATCAAGATCGTTAGTCGGTTCGTCTAATAATAAGACGTTTCCGCCTGCTTGTAACAATTTCGCAAGGTGTAAACGACCACGCTCACCGCCTGACAATTCGCCGACACGTTTTTGTTGATCCACACCTTTGAAGTTAAAGCGTCCGACATAGGCACGGCTTGGGATTTCAAAGTTACCGATAGTTAAAATATCTTGTCCGTTTGAGACTTCTTCCCAGACGGTTTTCTTGTCGTCCATGGCATCACGGAACTGATCCACAGAGGCAAGTACCACGGTTTCACCCATTACGATTGAACCGCTATCCGGTTGCTCTTGACCTGAAAGCATACGGAATAGGGTTGATTTACCGGCACCGTTCGGACCGATAATACCAACGATCGCCCCTTTTGGAATGCTGAAAGATAAATCATCAATTAAAGTGCGGTCACCATAAGATTTGGTGAGATTGTTCACTTCAATCACTTTATCCCCTAAGCGTGGACCAGGCGGAATAAAGAGTTCATTGGTTTCGTTACGTTTTTGATATTCGCCTGAGTTAAGCTCTTCAAAGCGTGCCATACGCGCTTTACTTTTCGCCTGACGACCTTTCGGATTTTGACGAACCCACTCTAACTCTTTCTCAATCGATTTTTGACGAGCGGATTCTGCCGCTTGTTCTTGTGCTAAACGTTTCTCTTTTTGCTCTAACCAAGATGAGTAGTTACCTTCCCAAGGAATACCTTCACCACGGTCAAGCTCTAAGATCCAACCAGCTACATTGTCTAAGAAGTAACGGTCGTGGGTAATTGCCACCACTGTGCCTTCATAGTCGTGTAAGAAACGCTCTAACCACGCCACAGACTCGGCGTCTAAGTGGTTGGTCGGTTCGTCTAATAACAACATATCCGGTTTTTCGAGCAATAAACGGCAAAGAGCCACACGACGGCGTTCGCCCCCTGAAAGATGTTCGATTTTGGCGTCCCAATCCGGTAAACGTAACGCATCTGCCGCACGTTCTAACTGGTTATCCAAATTATGACCGTCGTGAGCTTGAATAATCGCTTCTAATTGAGCTTGTTCAGCCGCCAGTTTGTCGAAGTCCGCATTTTCATCAGCATAAGCCGCATAAACTTCATCTAAACGAGTGAGTGCATTTTTGACTTCTGAAACCGCTTCTTCAATGGCTTCACGCACGGTTTGCTGTGGCTCTAATTTTGGTTCTTGCGGAAGATAACCGATTTTGATCCCCGGTTGCGGACGAGCTTCACCTTCGATCTCTTTATCGATCCCGGCCATAATGCGTAATAAAGTCGACTTACCCGCACCGTTTAAACCAAGCACCCCGATTTTCGCACCGGGGAAGAAGCTTAATGAGATATTTTTTAAGATATGACGCTTCGGCGGAACCACTTTTCCGACTCGATGCATCGTGTAAACAAATTGCGTGGACATAGATATTCCTTTTCTGACCAAAAATCGGAAGTATTTTACTTGAAATTACAGTGAGTGGGAATCTGAAAACAACAAGCGGTCTGATTTCAACGGAAATTTGCAAATTTCATCGAAAATCGGACCGCTTGTAAATGAAGAGCCGCTATGCCCGCTCTCTCGCTACCGCGCGATAGCCGATGTCACGTCGATAAAAACGGCCTTGCCACTGAATCTGTTCGGCAAGTTTTAACGCTTTTTGTTGGGCTTCCAATACGTTAGGACCTAACGCTGTAGCACACAGTACCCGACCGCCGTTTGTTACAAGCTTGCCGTTTTGCTGTTCAACACCGGCTAAGAAGACTTTTTCACCCGGCTGAGGCGCTGTCGGTATGCCACTGATTTCATCGCCTTTGCGATAATCGCCCGGGTAGCCTTCTGCCGCCAATACAATCCCCAATGCGGCCTGTTCACACCACTGAGATTGTATTTCATCTAATTTGCCATCGCACGCTTTCAGGCAAAGTTCGACTAAATCGGATTGCAAACGCAACATGATCGGTTGAGTTTCAGGATCGCCGAAACGACAGTTGAATTCAATCACTTTCGGTTGACCGTTCGGCATGATCATCAAACCGGCATAGAGAAACCCCGTATATTCGTTATGTTCAGCCGCCATACCACGTACGGTCGGGTAAATAATTTCCTCCATGACGCGTTGGTGAATCTCCGTGGTCACCACCGGTGCCGGTGAATAGGCGCCCATTCCGCCCGTATTTAAGCCTCTATCGCCTTCGCCGACCCGTTTGTGATCTTGGCTGGTTGCCATCGGTTCGACATGCTTACCGTCAACCATAACAATAAAACTCGCTTCTTCACCGTCGAGAAATTCTTCAATCACGACTCGGCTACCGGCTTTGCCGAACGCATTGCCCGAAAGCATATCTTTTACCGCGTCTTCCGCTTCGTTCAACGTCATCGCGACAATCACACCTTTACCGGCGGCTAAGCCGTCGGCTTTGATCACAATCGGCGCACCTTTTTGACGTAAGTAAGCTAACGCCGGTTCCACCTCGGTAAAGTTTTGATATTCCGCCGTCGGAATATGATGACGGGCGAGGAAATCTTTCGTAAACGCTTTTGAACCTTCCAATTGTGCGGCGGCTTGAGTCGGCCCGAAAATGGTGAGTCCTGCGGCGCGAAACGCATCGACCACCCCGATAACTAACGGCGCTTCAGGACCGACAATGGTTAAGCCAATATCGTTTTCTTTGGCAAAGGAGACTAACGCGGCAATATCCGTTGCAGCAACGGCAATATTTTCAATCCCCTTTTCAAGAGCTGTTCCCGCATTACCCGGCGCCACAAAAACCTTATCCGCCAAAGGCGATTGACGTGCTTTCCACGCTAAAGCGTGTTCACGACCACCATTACCGATAATTAAAATGTTCATTCGAATTCCTCATGAGTTTGAATAGACGATTTCGCAATTTGCAAAATATTGAAGATAACCGACCGCTTGCCAAGCGACGCAAACGGTTGCGTATTCTACCGAATTTCATTCGGTTCTAAAAGAAAAAAACCAATCGGGTTGTTTTTAGCTTATAATTCGTCCATATTGACTTATTAAAGGTATGCTTATGAATCCCCAAGGTTATTGGATTGTCGTCCGTGATTTTGACCTCTCTCTCATTGATAACGAAATCCCGTTCGGTGAAGCAAACCAATTCGGTTTGGAAAACCGTTCCGCCATTGAAATCGGCACATACCGCCAACATGCGGTCTTTTTAGTTCACGCCGATGAACGCGATCAACAACGTGAATTCGTGAATTTGCGCTCTCAATTATATCGGGAGGAAACCTTGCGAAATTTATTGCACCGTGCGGTGTCTTTAAATCATTTTCTGAGTACGCATCGTTACTGCGGTCAATGTGCGACACCGTTTGAGATGGCATCGAACGAATTTGCACTGCATTGCCCGAATTGCGGTAACCGCACTTATCCGACTATCAGCCCGTCAATCATTGTTGCGGTCAGACGCGGCAGACAAATTTTATTGGCAAACCACCTTCGCCATAAAGGCACGATTTATACTACCCTTGCCGGTTTCGCCGAAGCGGGGGAAACCGTTGAAAACGCCGTACACCGTGAAGTGTGGGAAGAGAGCAAAATTAAGATTAAAAATATTCGTTACTTCGGCAGCCAACCGTGGGCGTTTCCGAATTCACTGATGCTGGGTTTTTTGGCTGATTACGACAGCGGTGAAATCGAATTGCAGGAAGAAGAGATCTTCGATGCCCGATGGTTTGATTGCGATGAACCTTTACCGGAACTGCCGCCGAAAGGGACTATTGCGTTACGCTTAATTCAAGCGACATTGGATATCTGTAAGAAAGACGAGTAGTATTTTTCTTATTGGCGTTAAATCAATTTAAAGCAAAAAAATACCCGGCAATTCGCCGGGTATTTTTACTCATCTTTCGATTATTCTGTAACTACGTTGATAGTTACTACTGCATTGACTTCAGCGTGTAAGTGTAATTTCACTTCGTGTTCGCCGATAGTTCGTAATGCACCTTCCGGTAAACGCACTTCAGATTTAGTCACGGCTACGCCTGCTGCAGATACGGCTTCAGCAATATCGCGCGCACCGACAGAACCGAATAAACGACCGTCATCACCTGCTTTAGAAGTGATTACGATTGCTGCTAAGTTAGCGATTGCTGCTGCACGAGCTTGTGCTGCAGATAATGCTTCTGCTGCTTTTGCTTCTAATTCTGCACGACGAGCTTCAAAGTGAGCAATGTTTGCTGCAGTTGCCATAACTGCTTTACCTTGTGGGATTAAGTAGTTACGAGCAAAACCTGCTTTAACAGTTACTTGGTCACCAACAGTACCAAGTTGAGCAACTTTGTCTAATAAAATAACTTGCATTGTACTCTTCCTCTCTTATTACTGATGGTTGTCAGTGTATGGAAGTAACGCAAGGTAGCGAGCGCGTTTGATTGCACGAGCTAATTGACGTTGATACTTCGCACGAGTACCTGTGATACGGCTTGGAACAATTTTGCCGCTTTCTGAAATATAGTTCTTTAATGTAGCGATATCTTTGTAATCGATTTCAACAACATTTTCCGCTGTGAAACGGCAGAACTTACGACGACGGAAATAACGTGCCATTTTGGCTTCTCCTAATCTATAAATTCAATCTGTTCGGTGTGTAAGACTAATTGATTTAAACCGTTGTAGTCTTTGTGAGTATGGATAAATCCTTTTACTCGAACTTTCCCACCGACCTTCATTTGTTGGGTTATAAAACTAAATTGATTGCCTGCTAAAACCACTTGGATTTTACACCACGCTTGGCGTTCTAAATTCACTTCTTTTTTCACTGAACGATGTTCTAAGTAAAAAGAGTAAGTTGGAATACCTATCGGGCTTAGGCTTTGTTTAATCGTTGTCGCGACAGTACCGCTTAAGATTAAACAGTTATCAATAGACGAATTACTCGTCTGCATCCTCAGCTTCAATTTCTACTTCTACAACAGATTCCGGCGCTCTGCGCTCATCTTTTGCTTTCACCATTGGTGATGCTTCAGTAACTGCTGATTTAGTGTGAACGATTAAGTTACGAAGAACGGCATCGTTGTAACGGAAGTTAGTTTCTAACTCATCGATTACGCTTTGAGGCGCTTCTACATTCATTAACACATAATGTGCTTTGTGAAGTTTGTTGATTGGGTAGGCTAATTGACGACGACCCCAATCTTCTAAGCGATGAACTTGACCGCCTGCTTCTGTAACAGAAGCGGTATAACGCTCAATCATACCAGGTACTTGTTCGCTTTGGTCCGGGTGAACCATAAAAACGATTTCGTAGTGACGCATTGTCGATCCTTACGGGTTAACAGCCTCCAAGGTTGCCAGTCACCAGCGTTGGAAGCAAGGATTAAAAA
>NZ_JBGXYA010000078.1:0-47900 GCF_041814905.1 Glaesserella sp.
CAAAGAGTATAATTTCAGCCAAAACCCGAAGCGTAAATTTGGAATTGATTGTGTGTTTTCAACTCAGCCGTTAATTTTTCCGAAAATGAGCGAAGGTTGTGAAGTGTCTGCTACGATGAACTGTGCCAATGGTTTTGGGGCAGCAACAATGGTGACGGCAACCTTTGGCTTTTTTGCGGTGAGTCGTGTTATTGATAAATTATTACGCAATATTTAGTCTTTGAGCTGCGCAATCGTTTGCATTTTATGGCTGAAAAAAATATACTACACTCCTAGTGCCAATAAGGAACTAGATATGCAGTATCAAACAAGTTTCACAAAGTCTAAACATTTTTCTCAGCTAAACCTTGTAAAATCACGAGGTTTAGTTGTTTTTTTATTAAATCAGGATCTCTAAAACAAGAGATCTTTTTTTTTGCCCAAAATTTGAGAAAAAGAGGATAAATAATCAATGAGTCAGTTAATTCGTACATTAAAAAGCCATATTCGTGATGAAGTGATCAAAAAAGGGGGTTGGGTGAATTCTCACGCCCATGCCGACCGTGCTTTTACGATGACGCCGGAGAAGATTAAGATCTACCAAGAGGCGAATCTTCAACAGAAATGGGATTTAGTGGATGAAGTCAAACGCAATTCGACGGTTGAAGATTATTATCGCCGTTTTAGCCAAGCGATAGAATTAATGATTTCACAAGGAGTAACGGCATTCGGGACTTTCGTTGATATCGACCAAGTGTGTGAAGACCGTGCGATTATTGCTGCGCATAAAGCGCGTGAAGTGTATAAAAATGACATTATTTTGAAATTTGCCAATCAAACTTTAAAAGGTGTGATTGAACCGAATGCCCGCCGTTGGTTTGATATCGGCTCGGAAATGGTGGATATGATTGGCGGCTTACCGTATCGCGATGAATTGGATTACGGTAAAGGTTTGGAAGCGATGGATATTTTGATGAACACCGCAAAATCTCAGGGCAAAATGTTGCACGTTCACGTTGATCAATTTAATACTCAAAAAGAAAAAGAGACAGAGCAGCTTTGCGATAAAGCCGTTGAACACGGTATGCAGGGCAGAGTGGTGGCAATTCATGGAATTTCTATCGGTGCGCATCCGCGTGAATATCGTCAAATGCTTTATAAAAAAATGCGCGATTGCCAAATGATGGTGATTGCATGCCCGATGGCGTGGATTGACAGCCCGCGTAAAGATGAAGTATTACCGTTTCACAATGCCTTAACGCCGGCTGATGAAATGATCCCGGAAGGTATTACCGTAGCTATCGGTACGGATAATATTTGTGATTATATGGTGCCATTATGCGAAGGAGATATGTGGCAAGAACTGAGCTTGCTTTCGGCGGGGTGCCGCTTTACTAATCTTGATGAAATGGCAAATATCGCCAGTATTAACGGACGCAAAGTATTAGGCTTATTGTAGTCTTTACAAGCGGTGAGATTCGGCGGATTTTTTGCAAATTTTTCGCGGAATCTCACCGCTTGTCATTAAAGCAGAGAACGAAAATAGTTCCAGTTGAAATACTGACCGGGATCGATTTTTCTACCCGGAGATATGTGATTATGACCGACGATTCTTTCCGAGGTGATTTGCGGATAAGTCAGCATGAGCGCTTGGGTCAGTGTCGCTAAGGTGCGATATTGGGCTTCGGTAAAAGTCTGATTGTTGCTGCCTTCAAGCTCAATGCCAATCGAAAATTCATTGCATTTCTCTCGCCCGGCAAAGCAAGAAACGCCCGCATGCCATGCCATATCGTTGAAATTCACATATTGAGTAATTTGCCCTTGTCGATTGATGAGACAGTGTGCGGAAACCCGTAATGCTTTGATCTCTTCAAAATAGGGGTGAAGTGTTGAATCGAGCGTACCTTCAAAAAAACGATCAATAAAATCACCGCCGAACTCGTCTGGAGGAAGGCTGATGTAATGAATCACCAGTAATGAAATATCTTCTTTATCAGGGCGAGGGCTAAAATGTGGTGAAATTACCTGTTTTTGTTCGGTAAGCCAGCCATTTTCAATCTTTAAAGCGTTCTGCATAGTTTAAAAAAGCCAAATACGTTAAAATATGCCGATTTTACTAGAAAGAGAATTAAAATGCTTAGCTATCGTCATAGTTTTCACGCCGGCAATCATGCCGACGTGCTAAAACACATCGTATTAACCTTAATCCTCCAATCCCTCAAACAAAAAGATAAAGGTTTTTTTTATTTAGATACCCACGCCGGAGTTGGGCGCTATAGTTTACTGAGTGCCGAAGCGGAAAAAACCGGAGAATATATTGAAGGTATTGCCCGTCTTTGGTCTCGTACGGATTTACCTGAAGAAGTTGCGTTATATATCAATGAATTAAAGAAAATGAATAAAGGTAAGTTACGTTATTATGCCGGCTCTCCGTTGTTGGCGGTGCAACAGTTACGTGAACAAGATCGCGCCTTATTAACGGAATTGCACCCGAATGATTTTCCATTACTGCGTCAGGAATTTGCTAAAAAACCGAATGTCGTGACCAAACGTGAAAACGGCTTTCAACAATTAAAATCGGCATTACCACCGAAAGAAAAACGCGGTTTAGTGTTGATTGATCCGCCTTATGAGCTGAAAGAAGACTATGAATTAGTGGTAAAAGTGATTATCGAAGGCTATAAACGTTTTGCAACCGGTGTTTATGCGATTTGGTATCCCGTCGTGTTACGTCAACATACCAAACGGATTGTGAAAGGATTGCAGGAAACCGGCATTCGTAAGATTTTGCAAATTGAATTAGCTGTTCGCCCTGATTCAGATCAACGCGGGATGACTGCAAGCGGTATGATTGTGATTAATCCGCCGTGGCAATTAGAAAGCCAGATGAAGAATATTCTGCCGTATTTAACCGACGTACTTGTGCCTGAAGGAACGGGGAGTTGGACGGTGGAGTGGATTACACCTGAATAAGAGGAAGATAAAATGCAACAATACAAACACGACTTTATCGAGTTTGCGTTAAGTCGAAATGTGCTTAAATTCGGCGAATTTACCCTAAAATCAGGCCGACAAAGCCCTTATTTCTTTAATGCCGGCTTGTTTAACACCGGGAAAGATTTAGCCAAATTAGGCGAATATTACGCTAAAGCGATTCAAGCAAGCCAAATTGAGTATGATGTACTTTTCGGACCTGCTTACAAAGGGATTCCGATTGCGACGACGGTTGCGGTAGCGCTTGCAAATCAATTTGATGTCGATAAACCTTGCTGTTTTAACCGCAAAGAAACGAAAGATCATGGTGAAGGTGGGAATCTTATCGGTAGTCCGTTGAAGGGTAAAATTTTGTTAGTCGATGATGTGATTACCGCCGGTACGGCGATTCGTGAATCGATGGAAATTATCAACGCGAATAATGCAACGCTGGCAGGAGTGATGATTGCTCTAAATCGTAAAGAGAAAGGCAAGGGTGAGCTTTCGGCGATTCAAGAAGTAGAACGTGATTATGGTTGTCAGGTCTTTTCGATTGTGGATTTTGATGACCTATTGCAGTTTATTGAATACTCAACACAATATGCGCCTTATTTGCCAAAAATGAAAGCATATCGTGAGCAATACGGTGTTTAAATTTGCAAAATAAATGCTAAAACGACCCGCTTGTATGCGGGCGTTTAGTGTCGATTATTTCAATTGCGATTCAATAATTCCGCCACCTAAGCAGACTTCACCTTGATAGAATACGGCAGATTGTCCGGGGGTTACCGCAATTTGCGGCTCGTCGAAGATGACGCGAATAGTTTCATCATCAATCGGCTCAATACGGCAATCAATATCCGCTTGGCGATAACGGGTTTTCACCGTACAGCGCAATGGTTGGCGAATCGGTTGGCGATCTACCCAATGAAGCTGGCTTGCAATTAAGCCGTTTGAAAGAAGAGCCGAATTGTCCTGACCTTGTGCAACAACTAATACATTGTTCACCAGATCTTTTTCCACCACATACCAAGCATTTTCACTGGCTCCTTTCACTCCGCCGATACCTAACCCTTTACGTTGCCCTAATGTGTGATACATTAAGCCTTGGTGTTTTCCAATCACTTCACCTTCCTCGGTTTTGATCTCTCCCGGTTGAGCAGGTAGATAGCGCGCGAGAAAATCTTTAAATTTACGTTCGCCGATAAAGCAGATTCCTGTGGAATCTTTTTTCTTGGCAGTAGCTAAACCTAAATCTTCGGCGATTGCCCGTACAATCGGTTTTTCTATATCACCGACAGGAAACAGGCTTTGCCCGATTTGTTGCTCGCTTAATGTGTACAGGAAATAACTTTGATCTTTGTTTGCATCTAATCCGCGTAGTAATTTAGGTTGCTGATCAAGTGCAGGGCGGCGGACATAATGCCCGGTGGCGATAAAATCTGCACCGAGATCTTCGGCGGCATATTCCAAAAAGGCTTTAAACTTAATCTCTTTGTTACACAATATATCGGGGTTTGGCGTTCTGCCCGCTTTGTATTCCGCTAAGAAATGTTCGAATACATTATCCCAATATTCTGCGGCAAAATTGATTTTATGCAGTTTAATCCCTAATTTATCGCATACCGCTTGGGCATCGGCAAGATCGGCTGCTGCCGTGCAGTAATCGGTATCGTCATCTTCTTCCCAGTTTTTCATGAACAATCCTTCAACTTGATAGCCTTGTTGTTGAAGGATAAAAGCGGAGACCGAGGAGTCCACTCCGCCGGACATTCCGCAAATCACTTTCTTGGCTGCATTTTCAGCAAGTTTTTCAGGTGAAAATTTTGGAAAATATTTATCATAAGTAATTGATTTCATTATTATCTCTTAAATGTGAATAGGGTGAGCAAATGCCCACCCTATGAAGTTTTATCCTAAAAAGAACTTATTTTACTTCATAAAATTGTGTTTCTTTTTTCTCAAAACGGGCAACCTCTTTAGGATCAGCCGTGCCGTCTTCAATTTTGGCTTTAAGGTTATCACAAGGTTCTTCACAATCACACATTTTCTTCATACCAAGTGCGGTAATTCCTCCGCAGCTTCCCTTTAATGCTTTACCTTTAAAGATAAAGCCGGTAGCCATGAGAAAAATGATGATTAAGAAAAAACCGAAAGTAAATAAAATAGTTTCCATTGTCACTCCGAGTCGTTATTTCTGTTCAATAAGTTTTTTAAATTCACTCGACATTTTGGTATCGAATGTTTTCCCGTTTTTTATAATCAAAAATATTGCTAATTTTTCACGTTCTGCAATTTCTAATGCTTTATCTGTACCAAGTACGAATAAACCGGTAGATAAGCCGTCGGCAGTCATCGCTGTGTTAGCGAAAACGGTAATTGACGCTAAATTATGGTCAATCGGACGTAACGTTTTTGGATCAATGATATGAGAAAGGCGATTGCCTTGCTCATCTTCAAAATAGTTACGGTAGTTACCGGACGTTGCCATACCCAGATTGTGTAACGGGACGGTAATCTGAGTGGATTTACCTTGTTCGTATTCAGGTTTTTCAATCGCAATACGCCAAGCCTGATCTTGTAGGTTATTCCCTTTGCCGCGTAGTTCTCCGCCGATTTCCACCAGATAGTTCTTAATGCCAAAACTTTCAAGGTGCTCTGCTAATTTATCTACGCCAAATCCTTTGGCAATAGAAGATAAATCGAGGTAAAGATCAGGGTCGGTTTTACGAATAATACCTTTACCGTTTTTACGATCGTTATCTTCAAAAGAGACTTCGATTTTTTCAATTCCGACAGATTTTGCCCGCTCAGCAATTTGTTCTTTCGCCGGGACTTTATTTAAGCGTTTATCCGGACCGAATCCCCATAGATTAACGATTGGGCCGATCGTTACATCTAGCGCACCTTCCGTCACTTTATTCAGGCGAATTGCTTCTTCAAGTACTTTGGCAAAATCATTGGATACGCTGTAGTCGGAAGTGCTGCGTAATTCATTAAAACCAGAGATTTGGGAGTTTTTTTGGTAAGTCGACATCTCATCGTTGACTATTTTCAATAACAGCTCTAAATGAGCTTGCATTTCTTCAGGTGTAGGCAAATTTTTAATCCCGTCATCTATATATTTGACGTGATAGGTTGTGCCCATCGTTTTACCTTCTAGAGCAATTTGTGTTTTTTCATTGTCACAAGCGGTGAGCAGTAACGCAAGGCTTGCTGAAAGTAACCAAGTTAATGCAGCTTTGAATTTCACGAAAATCCTCTTTAAATATAATTTGAATAACTGTTAATGGAGAATGGACAATGAGAGATATTTTCTATCCATTGTCCATTAACAATTAATGATGCAAGCGGTCAGATTTGCAAAAAAGTTTGCAAATCTGACCGCTTGTTTTAGGTTGATCAACCGCCGAAATCATCCAATAGGATGTTTTCGTCTTCTACGCCTAAATCTTTCAGCATCTTAATTACCGATGCATTCATGATTGGCGGACCACACATATAGTATTCACAGTCTTCCGGTGCTTCGTGATCTTTTAAGTAGTTTTCATAAAGCACATTGTGAATAAAGCCGGTATAGCCGTCCCAGTTATCGCCCGGCTGCGGATCCGAAAGTGCGACGTACCATTTAAAGTTGTCGTTTTCAGCTTGCAAGCCATCAAAATCTTCTACGTAGAACATCTCACGGCGAGAACGTGCGCCATACCAGAAGGTCATTTTACGTTTAGATTTCAAACGTTTTAACTGGTCGAAAATATGCGAACGCATCGGCGCCATACCGGCACCACCACCAACAAAGACCATTTCCGCATCGGTTTCTTTCGCAAAGAATTCACCGAATGGACCTGAAATCGTCACTTTGTCGCCCGGCTTGAGTGACCAGATATAAGAAGACATTTGACCCGGCGGAACATTAGGGTTATTTGGCGGAGGCGTTGCAATACGTACGTTCAGCATAATAATGCCTTTTTCTTCCGGATATGAGGCCATTGAATACGCACGCACAATAGGTTCATCCACTTTGGAAACATAACGCCATAAGTCGTATTTATCCCAATCTTCATGATATTCTTTCGGAATATCGAAGTCTTTGTAGTTGACGGTATGCGGTTCCGCTTCAATCTGGATATAACCGCCGGCACGGAACGGCACTTCCTCTCCTTCAGGAATTGCCAATCTAAGCTCTTTGATAAAGGTTGCTTTGTTATCGTTAGAAATAACAGTACATTCCCATTTTTTCACCCCAAAGATTTCTTCCGGTAATTCCACATCCATAGAACTTTTTACATTCACTTGGCAAGCAAGGCGATAGCCTTCTTTCGCTTCACGTTTGGTAATGTGAGAAAGCTCGGTTGGAAGAATGTCACCGCCACCGCTTTTGACTTTGACTACACATTGACCGCAAGAACCGCCGCCACCGCAAGCAGAGGAAACGAAAATCCCTTGGCTAGCTAAAGCACCGAGTAATTTACCTCCTGCAGGCAGTGTGAGCGCTTTTTCAGGATCGTCATTAATTGAAATCGTGATATCGCCAGAGTCAACAAGCTTTGACTTTGCAACAAGGATTATCACCGCAAGGATTAATACAAGAGCAGTAAAAGCGATAATACCGAAAATAAAATTATCCATCTTATGCTCCTTATAATTGAATACCTGAGAATGACATAAAGCCAAGTGCCATTAAGCCTGCGGAGATAAAGGTGATACCTAAACCTTTTAAGCCTTTTGGTACGTCAGAATATTTCATTTTTTCTGTAATACCGGCAAGGGCAACAATGGCTAACATCCAGCCCACACCTGCGCCAATACCGTAAACCACAGATTCACCGAAGTTATATTCACGTTGAACCATGAAAGATACCGCCCCGAAGATCGCACAGTTTACGGCGATTAACGGTAGGAAGATCCCTAAAGCGTTATAAAGCGCAGGGAAATATTTATCTAAGGTCATTTCAAGAATTTGAACGATACCTGCGATAATACCGATAAAGGTAATAAAGTTAAGGAAACTTAAATCTACGCCTTCAACTAATGCCCCGTCTTTAAGAACATATTCGTAAACCACTTGGTTTGCCGGTACAGAAATTGCTAATACGACAGTAACTGCAACCCCTAAGCCGAAAGCGGTTGAAATTTTCTTAGATACAGCAAGGAAGGTACACATTCCAAGGAAGAACGAAAGTGCCATATTTTGGATAAACACGGCTTTTATAAATAAGCTAAGATAATGTTCCATCTTATTTCTCCGCTTGTTCTGGTTTCCACGTTCTTAAACCCCAAATCAGGAAACCGATAAGGAAGAACGCACTTGGTGCAAGTAAGAATAAGCCGTTTGCTTGATACCAACCACCGTCTTGGACAGTTTGGAATACAGTCATACCGAAAAGTTTACCTGAACCGATTAATTCACGGACAAAGGCAACAATCACAAGAATTGCCGCATAGCCTAAACCGTTACCGATACCGTCAACTAAACTTTCTACCGCTCCCGATTTCATTGCAAAAGCTTCTGCACGACCCATTACGATACAGTTAGTAATAATCAAACCAACGAATACCGAAAGTTGTTTAGAAAGATCGTAGGCATAAGCGCGCAATATTAAGTCAACTAAAATTACCAATGATGCGATGATTACCATTTGAACGATAATACGTACACTGTTTGGAATATAGTTACGGATCATTGCGATAAACATGCTTGAAAAGCCGGTTACTAAACTTACCGCAATACCCATTACTACTGCTGTTTCTAACTTCGTTGTTACCGCAAGGGCAGAACAGATACCTAAGATCTGTAACGCAATTGGGTTATTACTAATTACTGGTGAAAGCAGTAAATGTTTAAGATTATTTTTATCAGCCATTAGTTAGCCCCCGCTTTTAGTTTTGCTAAATATGGACCAAAGCCTTGTTGACCGAACCAGTATTTGAATGAACCATCTACGGCATTTGATGTAATCGTTGCACCTGAAAGTCCATCAACTCCGTGTTCTTTGTTTGCTGAAGCACCTTTACCTACGGTAATGGCTACTTGATTATTTGCATCAAATAATTTTTTGCCAACAAAGTACGCTTGCCAACGTGGATTTGCAATTTCACCACCTAAACCTGCGGTTTCAGCTTGATCATAGTAAGTTAAGCCGTTGATGGTATTGCCGTCCGGTTGTACAGATACGAAAGCATAAATTACAGACCAAAGCCCTGTTGAATACATTGGTAATACCACCTGAGTGATTTTACCGCTGTCATCTTTTACAAGATAAACTTCAGCATATTTCGCACGAATTTTAATGCCTGCTTTGTCATCATTTTGTGCAATGTGTATTGTTTGAGACGGATCTTTAAGTGCTAATTTGGCATCAAAATTTTTCATACCTTCAACATAATCACCTGTAGCAAGATCGACAATACGGGATTCAATGTACTTGTTATACACTTCCTGAATATTTGTCTTCTCTTGCATTAAACCTGCGACTTGCAAGATATTTTTTTGTTTATCTAATGCTTTTTGAATTTCTTGTGTTGGTTTTAAAAGTACCGCTGCCCCTGCAACAATCAGAGAACAAACTAAACTTAACAACACAACGACGGTGATTGTTCCGCCAATGCTATCTTTATTAAACTTAGCCATTGCGTGCCTTCCTACGTTTGATATTAGCTTGAACCACAAAGTAGTCAAAGATTGGAGCAAACAAGTTAGCAAATAAGATCGCTAACATCATACCTTCCGGGTAGGCAGGGTTTACTACACGAATCAATACGCACATTACCCCGATTAAAATACCGTACCACCATTTACCTTTATTGGTAAACGCTGCAGATACAGGATCTGTCGCCATAAAGAACATACCGATTGCGAAACCGCCTAATACCAAGTGCCAATGCCACGGCATTGAAAATAATGGGTTAGTGTCCGAACCGATAAGGTTAAAGACGGTAGACATAGATGCCATACCAATCATGACACCGGCGATAATTCGCCAAGAGGCAATGCGTGCAAAGACAATAATTGCCGCGCCAATCATCAATGCTACTGTTGAAACTTCACCGATAGATCCCGGAATATTACCAATGAATGCATCCATCCAAGTAATAGTTTCACCTGTAACCGTATGTTTTAACGCACCTTGACCACCTACGGCCCATTGTGCCAATGCAGTTGCACCGGAATAGCCGTCTGCTGCGGTCCAAACTAAATCACCGGAAATTTGTGCCGGATAAGCAAAGAACAGAAATGCACGACCGGCTAACGCAGGGTTGATAAAGTTTTTACCTACACCACCGAAGATTTCTTTTGCAACAACAACACCAAAGGTCGCAGCTAATGCCGCTTGCCAGAGCGGTAGTGTCGGTGGAACAATTAATGCTAAAAGGATAGACGTAACAAAGAAACCCTCATTGATTTCGTGTTTACGCACCATGGCAAATAATACTTCCCAAAAACCGCCCACTAAGAAAATAGTGAGATAAATCGGAAGGAAGTAAGTTGCACCCAATAACATTTTGGTTCCCCAACCGGCATCGGTTAATGAACCTAAGCTATCCGTAAGTGCATAATGCCAGTTATTGGCAATAGACTCTTGTAGCGTACCTAAATGATTGGTTGCCAAAATAGCTTGTGCACCAACGTTATACATACCATAGAACATCGCCGGGAATAATGCTAACCACACGAGGATCATCATCCGTTTTGAGTCAATAGCATCACGAACGTGAGCATCCTTGCGTGTTACGGTACCCTGAGTATATAAGACAGTATAAACCGCTTCGAAAAGGGCATACCATTTTTCATACTTTCCACCTTTATGGAAAGCGGGTTCCATTTTTTCAAAAAGATTTTTCAAACCCATTTTAACCTTCCTTCTCGATCTTATCTAACGCTGCACGCAATAGTGGACCGTACTCATTTTTACCCGGACACACATAGGTACATAACGCTAAATCCTCTTCATCCAACTCTAAGCAACCCAGTGCTTGAGCAGAGTCCGTATCACCTGCGCATAAATCGCGTAATAACAGTGTCGGAAGAATATCTAACGGCATAACGCGCTCATAAGCACCAATCGGCACCATAGCACGTTCTCCGCCGTGTAGTGCGGAAGTAAAGTTAAATAATTTTTTACTAAAGTGACCTAACACGGTACGTGTAATCGAATATTTATTCGCACCCGGCATAATCCAGCCGAATAATTCTTTTTCACGACCTTCAGCAATCACAGAAACCTGTAATGCGTAACGACCTAAATAATCGTGAGCACCGACAGCGGTTGCACCGCTCAAGACAGAACCGGAAATCACACGATTATCTCCGTTATTGAGTTCTCCGGCAGTTAATTGAGACAGGTTAGCTCCTAAGCGGGTACGAATCAAACGCGGATTTTTGACCTGAGGACCGGCTAAAGAGATGATGCGATCCGTATAGAGTTCACCGCTGGTAAATAATTTACCGATCGCAATCACATCTTGATAATTTAGATACCATACGGATTTAGTGATACTTACCGGATCAATAAAGTGAATATGTGTACCACTTAACCCGGCAGGGTGAACACCACCAAAATCGTGTACCGCTAAATTCGCTAAATCAACGGTCGGAATATTCGAATCGCCGGCTTTACATAAATGCAATTTTTTATCTTGGAATAAACGGCTTAATACGGTTAAACCATCGATAAAATCTTGCCAATGTTCTTTAAGCACGATTGCCGGATCAGCGGCTAACGGATTGGTATCCATTGCGTTGACGAAAATCGATGACGGAACTGCATCTAGTGCAGGTACTTTACTGAAAGGACGGGTACGGAACGCACTCCATAAACCTGATTCAGTTAAATTTTGTTTCACTTGCTCGCTTGTTAAAGACGCAAGGTCTGCAGTCGCATAGCGACTAAAGGTAATTTGCTCATCACCCTCAACTTTAATGACGACTGACTGAAGAACACGTTTTTCACCACGGTTAATCGCAGTAATAGTACCGCTTGCAGGAGCCGTAAATACTACACCAGGGTTCTTTTTATCTTCAAAAAGTACCTGACCTTTCTTTACTACATCGCCTTCACGAACTTTCATTGAAGGACGCATACCCACATATTCTTCGCCAAGCACAGCAACTTCAGTAACGGCATTGCCGTTATGGATTACTTGCTCAGGTTTTCCTGCAATAGGAAGATCCAAGCCTTGTTTAATTGTAATCATATTGTTTGCACTACTTTTGTTGGGTTAAAAATATGATTGTGGAAAACCACAATCGCTTCTATTGAGCCGCAATCATTAGTCAAAACCAAACGTTGATTCCCCCACTTGATTTTGATGATCACATTAAGTTCTCAAACCTGATTTTTATCTTGTTTTTTCATAGATAAAATAAACACATTATTGTACCTGAAAAAGGCGATTCATTTCTAGTTTAACTACATTTTTTTAACATTTAGCCCTTGAAAATTTGAACTAAGTCAATATTTATTAGCCGATTTCAACAATAGTATGCTCAAAAATATAACATTTGTTATTTGCAAGCGGTCAGTTTCGTTTACAATTTTGCAAAAAGCATAACAAAAATTGATGCTAGTCAAACATTCACGATAAAGCTAGAATAGCTGATAATCTTTCTCAAATAAAAAATGGATTCAACAATGAACATTACAATTTCAGATACGGCACAAAGCCACTTCCGCCGTTTACTCGATCAACAAGAAGAAGGGACGAATATTCGTATTTTTGTCGTCAACCCGGGGACGCCAAACGCCGAGTGCGGTGTGTCCTATTGTCCGCCGAATGCTGTAGAAAGCAGCGATACGGAATTAAAATTTACGAGTTTTTCAGCCTTTATTGATGAGACAAGTTTACCTTTTTTAGACGAAGCGGAAATCGACTACGTGACAGATCCGATGGGATCTCAGTTAACAATGAAAGCACCGAATGCCAAAATGAAAAAAGTTGCAGACGATGCGCCGTTTATTGAGCGTTTGGACTATGTGATTCAAACTCAAGTCAATCCCCAACTGGCAAGCCATGGTGGACGTGTCACGTTAATTGAAGTGACGGATGATAAATATGCAATCCTACAATTCGGTGGTGGCTGTAACGGCTGTTCAATGGTGGATGTCACCTTAAAAGAAGGGATCGAAAAACAACTTCTTGCGCAATTCCCTGACGAATTAGTCGGCGTAAAAGATGTGACCGAACATCAGCACGGCGAACACTCTTACTACTAATTTTTCTTTCTACAAGCGGTCAGATTCGGCAAAAATTTTGCAATTTTATGTCGGCTCTGACCGCTTTTTCATGCCTATTTTCTCCACAACATTTTCTTTTTTCATTTTTTTAACAATTTTTAACATAAAAATCTTGAATAAGGTTTTATTGCGAATTATTATCAATAACAAAAAAATAAAAAGGAGATTCAGATGAAATTCACAAAAAACTACTTTCAATTTATTCCGTTCTCACTTTATTTCAGGTTCAAGCTAATGCACAAGATCGTATTGTGAGCATTGGTGGCGATGTGACTGAAATTATTTATGCCTTAGACGCACAACAATATTTGGTTGGTAGAGATAGCACAAGCATGATCCCAAAAGAAGTTAATACGTTGCCTGATGTGGGTTATATGCGTCAACTCAATGCGGAAGGAATTTTGGCGTTAAAACCAACAAAAGTGATTGTCAGTGAAGTGGCGCAACCGTCGATCATACTTGAGCAGTTGAAATCCGCAGGTATCAAAGTGGATACCATTCCTTTCAAATACAACGCCGAAAGCGTGTTGGAGAAAATTCAAAAAGTCGGTGAGAGCCTTGGTAAACCAACACAAGCGGTTACTTTAGCGCAGAAATTTACCAATGAACTTCATGCCATTCCGAATTCACCGCTCGATGTGCGTATTCTGTTCGTGCTAAACCGTACAGGCGCCAATCAAACCGTGGCAGGTAAAGATACCGTTGCTGATGAAGCGATTAAATTAATCGGGGCAAAAAATGCGATGGGTAGCCATGTTCGCTTTGTGCCGATCTCGCAAGAAGGGGTTATTTCCGCCAATCCTGATTTGATTGTGATGACGCATTTAGGCGTGAAAGGATTAGGTTCTACGGACAAAGTTTGGGAGCTTCCCGGTATTGCCCACACCAATGCAGGTAAAAATAAGCAGCTTGTGGTTGTGGACGATATAGCCTTTATGTCCTTTGGGCTAACTACGCCAAAAGCCTTATTCGCACTTCGCCAAGCGGCTGAACAGGTGAAAAAATAATGGTAAACCGCCCTGTTTGGTTGATTGGTACGCTGATTTTACTCTGCCTTACAGTGTTGATTACGTCCAATATCGGCGCATTGTCGCTTACTTGGCAAGATCTTTGGCAAAGTCAAATTCATGAAAGTCAGTGGCAAATTTGGCTCAATATCCGTTTACCGAGAATTTTATTGGCGGTGATCGTCGGTTTGGCACTGGCTTTATCTGGGACTTTATTCCAAGGGCTATTTCATAATCCGATGGCAGATCCTGCACTAATCGGTGTAAACAGCGGTGCGGCACTTGCCGTGGGGTTATCTATCTTAATCCCGAGTTTGTTACCCAAAGAATTTGTTCTTTACAGCACGATGGTTGCTGCATTTATCGGTAGTGTAATCGTCTCAAGTTTGATTTACGCCTTGAGCTATCGCTCACAGGCTTCAGTGAATAAATTATTACTGGCTGGGATTGCCGTTAATGCCCTATGTTTTGCTGCCGTTGGTGTTTTGACTTATATAAGCAATGATCAGCAACTACGCCAGTTCAGCCTTTGGACCATGGGAAGCCTTGGGCGAGCACAGTGGAAACCTGTCCTTGTCGCCACATTAGTCATTTTGCCGACCGCTTGTTACTCACTACTACTGGCAAAACAGCTGAATTTGCTACAGCTCGGCGATGAAGAGGCTCATTATTTGGGCGTTAATGTGATTCGTTTAAAAAAACAACTGATTCTACTTGGTGCGTTATTGGTGGGTGCTGCCGTGGCAGTCAGCGGTGCGATTGGTTTTATCGGTTTAGTCATTCCACATCTTGTCCGCTTTAAATTGGGGGCGGATCACCGTTGGGTTCTGCCAGTGTCTGCGTTATGCGGCGCCATTTTATTACTGATTGCCGACACTATCGCCAGAACCATTATCGCCCCTGCCGAATTGCCTGTAGGCATGCTGACCAGTTTAATCGGTGCACCTTATTTCCTATGGTTAGTGATTCGTTACAAGGAAGAGAATCGATGATTTGCAAAAAATTGGCTGAATCTGACCGCTTGTTACACGTTAAGAACTTGAGCTACCGCTTGCAACAACAGACGATTTTGCACGATCTCAATTTTGTGATTCCACAAAGCAAGCTCAGCGTCTTAATCGGTCCGAACGGCGCAGGGAAATCCACTTTATTACGCATTTTGTCAGGTTACTTAACTGCAGAGCAAGGACAATGCGAGTTTCATCAAAAGCCGATTCAGCATTACTCTGCTACAGAATTGGCACATCAGCGAGCGGTCATGCGACAACATAGCCAACTCAACTTCCCTTTTTCTGTGGAAGATGTCATTCGTATGGGGGGCTATCACCGGCGTAAACAAGAGATTGAACAGTGGCTTGAAACCGTTATTACGATCACCGATTGCCAATCGTTACGCCAAAAAGCTTACCGCCAACTGTCAGGGGGAGAACAACAACGCACGCAACTGGCGAGAGCCTTATTGCAACTTTGGTCTGCGGATATGCAAGGCAAACTCCTTTTTCTGGATGAGCCGACATCTGCTTTTGATCTCTATCATCAGCAACACTGTTTACGCTTGATGAAACAGCTTTGCGATGAAAAAGGGCTAACCGTGTTTTGTATTTTGCACGATCTCAACCTTGCGTCCCTTTATGGCGATCACATTCTGCTGTTGGCAGAAAAGCAGATTCAAGCACAAGGCAGCCCCTATGCTGTGCTGACCGAAACACAGATTCAGCGGTGGTATAAGGCGGAAATTAAAACCTTGCCCCACTATGCAACCCAAACACCACAATTTCAATTTTGTTACTAAATAGGAGAAATAATGAACACATTAAAACAGCTAGTGGCTGACAATATAAAACAAAATCCGAATGAGATGACCCTTGAAATCGCCAGCCGGCTACAACAGCCTGAAGGCACTATTCTGATGGCACTTCCGGATGAATTTGTCAAACTTTTCCCTGCTACTCGAGCAGAAGAAATTCTGACAGAAATCAGCCAATGGGGGAGATTTACCACCATAATCGAGAAAGAAGGCTGTATTTTTGAGATCAAAGACCGATTCCCAAGCGGTATTATCGGACACGGTTATTACAACCTCAATATGAAAGATCAAGAAGGCGCATTACACGGGCATTTAAAACTCGACAATATCGCCCATATCGCCTTTATCAGCCAGCCATTCCATAGCAAAGAGAGCTACAACATCGCCTTTATTGCCCATAACGGACAAACGATTTTCAAAGTTTATCTCGGACGAGATGATCAGCGTCAATTGTTCCCAGAACAAGTCGAAAAATTCAACGCATTTCATTAATGGAGTCACTATGTCAGCAACCAATCGCCAAGAAGTCCTACAAAATCGTTTAGGTCCTGAAATTCAAGAATTTAAACAGCAGATGAAAACTATTTTGCTCTCAACCGTTGATGCACAAGGCAATCCCAATGTGAGCTATGCGCCTTTTGTGATCAATAATGGTGAATATCAAGTGTTGATTTCAATCGTGGCTCGCCATGCACGCAATTTACTCGAAGTGCCAAAAGTGTCGCTCATGCTGATTGAAGATGAGAGACAAAGCCGTGAAATTTTTGCACGCCGTCGATTAACCTTTGATGCAACAGCCCGCTTGGTAGAACGCAACACAGACGAATGGGAAAACGCCATTTACGCCCTCAAAAATCGCCACGGAAAAACCATCTCCAATTTATCGCAACTCGCAGACTTCAAACTGTTCAGTTTTAAACCAGAAAAAGGCCTGTTTGTGAAAGGCTTCGGACAAGCATTCCAGGTTAACACAGACGATCTAGTCAGTTTCACCCATTTAGACAAAGGTCATACGCCACATATTCAAGCATAATTTATCAAGGAGATCTTATGAGTAAAAAAACACAACTTGCTATTTTTGTTACCACCATTTGCTCTGCCTACGCCTTTGCAAATCAAGCTACTACCTTAGAAGCGGTAGAAGTTGTTGGTACGCAAGAGCGTGCAACCATCAATAAAAAGCAGATTGAGCAACAGCAACCAAAAGATGTAAAAGACTTACTGGCTAATCAACTTGATGTCCAAGTCAATGACTTACAGCGCACTCGTTCAGGCAATGACAGCATTAACATTCGTGGTTTACAGGGCAACCGTGTTGCTAGCAGTATTGATGGCATTCCCTTACCTGAAACCCAAGAAAATAAACTGCTCACTTCTCTAGGCTTAGATTTTGGCGGCGCAAACAGTGTAGAGCCAACATCATTACGTTATGCACAGGTTCAATATGGCGGATCTTACCGCTCACTGTCTGGTGCAGTGGATTTTTCTACTCTTGAACCGACAGATTTAATTCAATCAGACAATGTAGGCGGCTTTGTGGCAGCAGGCTACAACAGCGTCGATAACTCCATGTATGGTTCTTTAGCAGGTGCGGCAAAAAATGATCGCTATGAAGGGCTTGCTCTAACGACACTTCGTTTTGGGAATGAAACAGAAAATCATGCGTCTGTCGGTGGAGAAGGGGCAACTCGTACTAAAGCAGATCCTGCCGATTATAAAAATGGCTATATTTTAGTGAAAAATGCCTATCAAATTAATGATGAGCATAAAGTGAAACTTACTGTTGAGCATCAACAAAAAATTAAAAATACTGATCTCCTTTCAAGTAATGGAGTACGAATTGACAGTGCCACTGGTACACAAACATCAGGCTTTACCGAAGATGAAAACCGTCGTACTCGGGTTTCTTTCGGGCATGAATATCAAAATGAGAAAGGTTGGTTAAACGGCGCAAATACCCAAATTTATTTCCAAAATGCGCAAACTGAAAATTATCGCCAACGTTTATCTGCTCGCTCTAATCGCACAGAATCAGGCGAAGTAAAACAACAAACCTACGGCATTATCACCAATTTAACCAGTTTGATTGAATCCGCCATTCCACAGGTATTGCGTTATGGTATTGCTCATCATCAAGCAAAATTTAGCTCAGATATGTATTGTAATAGCTGCTCAACAGGGTTGACGTTTGACGCTGCGGCAACCACTAGACAGAGCAAAACCCATCTTTATATAGAAGATGAAATTGCTCTCGGCAATGTGGTGATTACACCACATTTGGGGGTGTTACATTATCGTTCAAAACCATCCAAATCAGACTATAATCAAGCTGCTGAGCAATATGCTGCCGTTGAAAGCCAAAAAGAGACTATTTTCCTGCCCAAATTTAGCGCAAATTGGAAAATTGCACCGATTTTTGAACCTTATTTCCAATATTCTAAAGGGGTAAAAACACCGTCAGCACAACAATTAACCTCATCATTTGGAAATACTGTGGCTGTGGGAGGGAGAATTATTCGTCAATATGCCGTTGTTGGAAATCCAAAATTAAAAGCAGAAACGGGCGATAACTTCAGCTTTGGTTTTAAAGGTACGAACGATAAGGTTCAGTATGATATTGCAGGTTACTATAATAAATATAAACACTTTATTGATTGGGAAACGCGTGCAACTGCAACTCATAACCCATTGATTCAATATCAAAATCTTGATAAAGCTAAAATTTATGGTGTGACTGCAAATGCCCGTTGGAACTTTATTGAGCATTTCTATCTTTCAGGTGGTATTGCTTATTCCAAAGGGAAATCAGAACATAATGGCGAAAAAGCACCGATTAATACCATTCAACCGCTGAAATTAAAAGCGGGTTTGGGATATGAAGGCGAACGCTTTGGCGCCAATGTTCAGCTCATCCATATAAAAGCGAAATCTGATAATGACATCAATGGCACGATTTACAACCCAACCAGTACGGTTAATTTGGTGGATCTAGGCGTTTATTGGAAGCCGATTAAACACTTAACGCTAACCGCCAATGTAAATAATCTATTTGACAAAAAATATTGGAACTGGGCAGATATTTCTTACTTTGCCGTTCAATCTTCTTCTGTGGCAGTGGGTCCAAGCAGCTCAAGTCTCTCTGCAATCAATGCAGATACTTATACAGCCCCGGGGCGTAACTTTAATGTAGGACTCCGTTACGAGTTCTAATACAATGACAAGCGGTCGGATTCGATGAGATTTTTGCAAATTTTTTGCCGAATCTGACCGCTTGTATGTTGCTTAAGTTACACTTTTTTTCATAAACGTTTAGAATAGTCGCCGTTTTATCAGTTCTTGGATATTTTAAATGCAATCATATTACCGTGGGCGCTTTTCCGTCGCTCCAATGCTCGACTGGACAACTCGTCACTGTCGCTATTTTCACCGTCAATTTACCCAACATAGCTTGCTGTATAGCGAGATGATCACCGCCCTTGCGATTTTGCACGCAAAATATGATCTGTTGGCTTACGATCCGACGGAAAACCCTGTTGCTTTGCAGTTAGGCGGAAGCGATCCTGAGCAGTTGGCGAAATGTGCCAAACAGGTTGAAGAACGTGGCTATGCGGAGATTAATTTGAATGTCGGCTGTCCGTCTGACCGTGTGCAAAATGGGATGTTCGGGGCTTGTTTAATGGGGAAAGCGGAATTGGTGGCTCGTTGTGTGGAAGCGATGAAAAACGAAGTGAACATTCCTGTGACGGTAAAACATCGTATCGGCATTGATGAGCTTGATAGCTACGAATTTCTCTGTAATTTTATTGAGCAAATTCAGCCTTATTGCGATGATTTTATTGTTCACGCCCGCAAAGCGTGGCTGTCTGGGCTAAGCCCAAAAGAAAATAGGGAAATCCCACCGCTTGATTATGAGCGAGTATATCAGCTTAAGCGAGATTTTCCGCATCTGAACATCAGCATCAACGGCGGTATTAAGACCATTGACGAAGTCAAATATCATCTGCAATTTGTTGATGGCGTAATGGTTGGGCGTGAAGCCTATCAAAATCCGTCCCTACTCGGTTATATTGATCGTGAGCTATTTGACCCTACGGCAGAGATGGTTACGCCGAAACAAGCGGTCGAAAAAATGTTGCCTTATATTGAGCAACAGCTTTCGCAAGGCGTTTACTTAAATCACATCGTTCGCCATATGCTCGGGGCGTTTCAGAATTGTAAAGGGGCAAGGCAGTGGCGTCGTCATTTAAGTGAAAATGCGTGCAAACAAGGGGCGGGAATTGAGGTGGTGAAACAAGCGTTAAGTTTTGTTGAATCGTGAATGTGAGAGGCGGGCATATTGCCCGCCTTTATCTTATCGGTTAAATAACACCAATTCTCTTATCTGGAAACTCACCGAAACTTTAGCCTGTAACGGCAAATCTGCCATTTGGTAAGCGGTCACTTTGCTGCCGTTTATTGCAATTTGGTAGCGGTAGAATTGCCCTAAGAAAAGCTTTTCAATGACTATGCCTTGCCCGTTTTCATCTGCCTTTAAGGTGATCTGTTCAGGGCGGAGTAACCAGTGATAATCGCCGAGCGGATATGCTATTTCAGGGAATTGATAAGTCCCAATCGGGCTTTCTAAAAAGTGATTTTCTAATACTTTACACGACAGATAGTTTGTTCCACCTAGAAAATCCGCGACAAAGGCATTGACCGGCGAATGATAAAGTTCCGTCGGCGTGCCGAATTGTACGATCTTGCCCTGATCCATTACCGCAATTTTATCGGCAAAGGCAAAGGCTTCTTCTTTGCTGTGAGTGACGAAAATCGCAGGGACTTTTTGGGTTTTTAAAATCTGTTTAATTTCTTGGATCATCGCATAGCGTGTTTGGCTGTCAATGTTGGAGAACGGTTCGTCTAACAATAATAATTCGGGTTTATTCGCTAAAGCGCGGGCGATAGCAATACGTTGCTGCTGTCCGCCGGAAAGTTCGTGGGGAAAACGTTGTTCAAATCCTTGCAACTTTACAATCGTGAGCATTTTTTCTGTCACAGCTTGTTGTTCTGACTTCGCTAATTTATTCAAACCATACTGAATATTTTCAGCAACGGTCAAATGCGGGAAGAGCGCATAATCTTGGAAAATCAATCCTATTTTACGCTGTTCGACAGGCTTATCGCTGAGATTTTTACCTGCTAAACGAATTCTCCCTTGAGAAATCGGCTGTAAACCAGCAATTGCCTTAAGCAATGTGGTTTTACCGCAGCCACTTGCCCCAAGTAAGCAGACAATCTCGTTTTCAGCAACGTCCAAATTAAGTGACTTTAATACAATATTTTGCCCAAATTGTGTGCTAAGATTTTGAATATCAAGTAGTTTCATATTAACGTTCTTTTTCGGATTGAGATATGAGCGAGCGAGTAAGCCAAATAACCGGAATTAAGCCGACCAATACTAACACAATTGCAGGCAGTGCCGCCCGTTCAAGCTGCTCATCGGAAGTAAAAGTAAATACATGGGTCGCTAGGGTATCAAAGTTAAACGGACGTAAAAGTAATGATGCATTGAGCTCTTTCATACTTTCAATAAACACCATTAATCCCGCAGTGATCATTCCCTTGTAAATCAGTGGAATATGGATACGTTTAAACATACGGATACCATTTGTTCCCATTGTTTGGCTTGCCATCTCTAATGAAGGTGATACGCGTCCTAACGAGGTTTCTAAACTACCGATTGCCATAGCTAAAAAACGGATCGTATAAGCAAGAACTAATGCAAAAAGCGAACCGGAAAAGATCAAACCGACCGGTGACAGATCCAACGATTTCAACATCGCATGTAATTTATGATCGGCAAAGGTGAGCGGTGAAAGTAAGCCGATAGCCAGAACTGTTCCCGGGATCGCGTAGCCGAGTGAAGAGAGTTGCAGCGACAAGCGGGTTGATTTTTGCCAAAATTGACTATTTTGTGAGAGTCGCGCAGAGAAATGTAGCAATAATGCTAAGCTAACAGTAACGATAGCGGCGATGATTGATACTTTCAGACTGTTAAATGCAAATTGTATGAAATCAAGATTCCAAGACTGCTCAAAATAGTGGAAAGACCAATAAATCAAGCGTCCGACAGGGATCAAAAATGCTAAAGAGAGTAGCCCCCAGCACCAAATTTGTGCTGCCCATAATTTCCAACCGGTAAGTTTTTTAAATGCGATTTTTTTCTCATAGCCTCGCTGATAGCTTTTTTGTTTGCGGCGGCTATGTTGTTCTAAGCTTAAAAATAAAAAGATCATCAACAACATAAAAATCGAAATTTGACTTGCTGTTCCTAAATCATGGAAACCGAGCCAAGAATCATAAATTGCGGTAGTTAAAGTTGGTACGGCAAAATAAGACACGGTACCAAAATCACCTAAGGTTTCCATTGCAACTAATGCCATCCCCACCGCAATGGCAGGGCGAATTAGAGGGACAGTAATGCGGCGAAAGATGTGCGAAGGTGATGAACCAAGCATTTTTGCACTGTGTAACAAGTTTTCCGATTGTTCTAGCAATGCTACGCGGGTAAGCAAAAATAGATAAGGGTAGAGAACCAAAGCGAGTACAAAGCAGGCGCCGTATAATGTTCGGATCTGTGGAAACCAATAATCACCGGGTGTTTGCCAACCGAAAATAGAACGTAACAGCTCTTGAAAAGCACCGGAATAGTCGAGCAAATCCGTATAAAGATAAGCAATCAAATAAGCCGGCATCGCTAATGGTAAACAGAGTAACCATTGCAACGTGCGTTGTCCGAAAAATTGATAATTTGCAACAATCCAAGCAGACGGAAGTGCGAAAACGAGAGAAAGAGCAACGGTTCCCAATACCAACAAACCGGAATTAATAAGATAGATGCCAAGCATGCTATTCCACAAATGGATGAGATTATCTCTATCACCACCAAAAGCATGATAGCTAATTGCTAACAGCGGTAATAAGATAAGCACAGTTGTGAGCAGTGCTGATAATTTCCAAGAAAGGTATTGGTTTTTCATAGAGTTATGCTAAAACACAAATAAAACAAGGCACGAGCAAATGCTCGCGCCGTTTTTATGGGTTAAAATCAGTTATCGATTGCTATTTCACATCATCAAATTTGACTTCATCAACCAGTTTCAATGCTTTTTCATAGTTTTTTGCAATATCTTCAAGTTTGATGGTATCTGCTGTGTATGCGCCCCAGCCTTTAACTAAATCAGAAAGTTGTGCGCTTTCTTTTACAGGATATTCGTGATTCAGCTCTGCGTAAAGTTTTTGAGCTTGGTCACCGCTTAAATATTCAATCAATTTTACTGCATTTGCTTTGTTTGGAGAATGTTTTGCAACGGCAACCGCACTGATATTCACGTGAGTGCCGAATTGTCCGCTTGGGAAGTTGATGATTGCAGATTCCGCCCACGGTTTCTGTTTTTCATCTTCTAACATTTTACCGTAGTAGTAACTATTACCGATTGCGTAATCGCAAATTCCTTCTTTGATGGCTTTGACTTGATCACGATCTCCGCCTTGCGGTTTTTGTGCCAAATTGGCTTTTAAGCCTTCTAAAAATGCTTTTGTTTTTGCTTCGCCGTAATGCTCAATCATCGCGGCAAATAGTGATACGTTATATGAATTTTTACCTGAACGAACACATACTTTGCCTTTATATTCCGGTTTAGCTAAATCTAAGTAGTCAAAACCTGCCGGTAATTTACCCACACGATCTTTTGACGTATAAATCACTCGTGCACGTTTAGTTAAACCGAACCATTCACCGTTAGAGTCACGGAATTGCGCAGGAATATTCTTTTCTAGCTCTTTTGAGTCGACTTTTTGCGCCAAACCGGCATTTACGATCTCCATCACTCTTGAAATATCCACAGTCAACAGTACATCGGCAGGGCTTAATTCCCCTTCTTGTTTTACCCGTTCAACCAAACCTTTATCGGCAAAAATCGTATTGACTTTGATTCCGGTGTCTTTTTCAAACTGTTTTAACATCGGTTCAATTAAATAAACTTGGCGGTAGGAGTAAACGTTCACTTCATTGGTTGCAAATGCAGAAACAGAAAGCATCGCAGAAAGCGCTAATGTAAGAGAAGTAAAAGATTTTTTCATGACATTTCCTCAAAATGAATGATGGGGAACTTGCCAGACTGCAGCAAGCAACTTAAAACGCGGGCAAGTTTAAGTTGCTCGTAAGTGAATGTCAATAAGAACAGTTTTTATTTAGGATTAGAAATGGTAAACATCGAAATCGGTAAAGGTTTTGTCTCCTTTATAATCCACCTCGATTACCCGTTCAACTCTTGCCGAGCGAGGTCCATGCTGTAGCCAAGCGCGTAATTGTTCGATTTGTTCTTCGCTGCCGGACGCAATGACTTCAACGCTGCCGTCGTTACAATTCCGTACCGAACCGACCACGCCGATTTTATTTGCCGTTTGCCAAGTGAAAAAACGAAAACCGACACCTTGCACCAAACCATAAACGAAAAATTGTTTTGAGATCATAACGCCTCCCGTATATTTGCAAATTTCCGGTAAAAACCGACCGCTTGTCATGCAATCTTAGCTAAATGTTGTTGTTCATTAAAGCGAAAAATCGGATAATACGCCCCATTTTGCAATAAATTTTAGTGGATACAATGGTTGAGTATATTTTGTTAATAATCAGCACAGCATTGATAAACAATTTTGTCCTAGTGAAATTTTTAGGACTTTGTCCGTTTATGGGGGTGTCGAAGAAAGTGGAAACTGCAATCGGTATGGGAATGGCAACCACCTTCGTACTTACTGTGGCGTCTCTTTCGGCGTATCTGGTAGAAACCTTTATTCTCGAACCGTTAGGTGCTCAATTTTTACGAACACTGGTGTTTATTTTGGTGATTGCGGTGATCGTTCAGTTGACGGAAATGATTGTTCACAAAACCAGCCCAACACTTTACCGCTTATTAGGTATCTATTTGCCGTTAATTACCACCAACTGTGCGGTACTCGGTGTGGCGTTACTTAATGTTAATTTATCAAATAATCTTGTGGAATCCGTGTTATACGGCTTTGGTGCCGCAGCGGGATTTTCTCTCGTACTTGTGCTTTTTTCCGCGTTGCGTGAACGTTTGGTTGCGGCAGATGTGCCGAGATCTTTCCAAGGCGCTTCAATCGCACTGATTACGGCGGGATTAATGTCCTTAGCCTTTATGGGCTTTACCGGTTTGGTAAAAATCTAATGTTAGATCAACCTATTCTTTATTATATTTTCGGTGCAATTACCTTTATCGCTCTGATTTTCGGAGCGATTTTAGGCTATTCCTCGATAAAATTAAAAGTCGAGGCGGATCCGATTGTTGAAAAAATTGATGCGATTTTGCCGCAAAGTCAGTGCGGACAGTGCGGCTATCCGGGGTGTAAACCTTATGCGGAAGCGGTTGCCAACGGAGACGAGATTACCAAATGTGTACCGGGCGGACACGCGACGGTTGTCAAAATTGCCGAATTACTCGGTGTAGATGTGCCGGAACCGGCAGGTGAAGAGCCGCAACCTATGGTAGCGTTGATTCACGAGGATATGTGTATCGGCTGTACCAAATGTATTCAGGCTTGTCCGGTGGATGCAATTATCGGCACGAATAAAGCGATGCACACGGTAATTGCCGATCTTTGTACCGGTTGTGAACTTTGTGTTGCTCCTTGCCCGACGGATTGTATTGAAATGATAAAAATAAAAACGACCGCACAAAACTGGAATTGGAAATTTGATCAAAGCTTACGGATTCCGATCGTTGATACCACCGAAAGCGATAAAAAACAGACTGTCGGAGGAAACCAATAATGCAGCACGAAGATGTATTAACGCGTATCCGACAAAACCAACTGTGGGAATTCCCCGGAGGTGTTCACCCGCCTGAAATGAAAATGCAATCGAATCAAAAACCGATTCGTGAATTGCATCTACCTAAACGATTTTATGTACCGTTGATACAACATAACGGAACTGCCGGGGATCTCTTGGTGAAAGAAGGCGAACAGGTTCTCAAAGGTCAGCCGCTAAGCCGTGGGGAACACTACAAACAGTTACCGGTTCACAGCCCGACTTCCGGTAAAGTCGTAGCAATTCAGCCTCATGTTTCTTCCCACCCGTCAGGCATTGCCGAACTTTGTGTCGTGATTGAAACGGACGGAAAAGACGAATGGATTGAACGTCATCCGATTGAAGATTTTTTAGCGCTCAGCAGTGATCAAATCATTCAAAAAGTCTATCAAGCCGGGATCGCCGGTTTAGGTGGCGCCGCTTTCTCAACTTCAAGCAAACTGAGTTTTGCGGATAAACGCTGCAAATTATTAATTATCAATGGTGCGGAGTGCGAACCTTACATTACTTGCGATGATCGCTTAATGCAAGACTACACCGATGAAATGCTCGAAGGAATCCGTATTTTACGTTACGTGCTTCGCCCGGAAGAAGTCGTGATTGCGATTGAAGATAACAAACCGAATGCAATTAAGGCGGTTGAAAATGCTCTGAAAGGAGCAAACGACATTCAATTAAGAGTGATCCCGACCAAGTATCCGTCCGGCGCCAGCGATCAGCTAGTGCAAATATTAACGGGATTAGAAATTCCACAAGGTAAACGCTCAATCGAAATGGGCATTGTTATGCATAATGTCGGTACAGCTCTTGCGGTAAAACGCGCCATTATTGACGATGAACCGTTAATTGAACGCGTTATTACCTTAACCGGTGATAAAATCCGTAATAAAGGCAATGTTTGGGCGCGCCTTGGCACACCGATTATCCATTTACTTGAACAAGTGGATTATCAGGCGGATAGCCGTTTTCCGGTCTTTTTTGGCGGACCGATGATGGGATTTATTTTACCGTCGCTACAGTCACCAATTACCAAAGCGGCAAACTGTATTATTGCTCCGGACCATTTTGAGTACGCCCCGCCGCAACCGGAACGTGGTTGTATTCGTTGTTCAAACTGTTCCGATGCATGTCCGGTCGGCCTATTACCACAACAGCTTTATTGGTTTGCCCGTTCGGAAGATCACGATAAATCTAAAGCATATCACCTAGATGCTTGTATTGAATGCGGTGTCTGCGCTTACGTTTGCCCAAGCTATATTCCCTTGATCCAATATTTCCGCCAAGAGAAAGCGAAAATTGCAGAGGTGGACGAAAAAGCTCGTAAAGCCGAAGAGGCCAAAATACGTTTTGAAGCCCGTGAAGCACGTTTGGAAAAAGAGAAAGAGGCTCGCAATGCCCGTATTCAACAAGCGGCAGAAAAACGCCGTGAAGAAGTTGCGTCTTCTGAGGGTGAAGATCCGGTTAAAGCGGCGTTAGCCCGCTTAAAAGCGAAAAAATCAGAGGATAAAACATCCCCGCAAGCGGTTCATACCAAGGCAAACGGCGAACCGGATAATAGTAAGCTAATGGCACAGCGCCGAGCCCGTCGTTTGGCTAAACAAGCAGATGCTCAGAATGTGAATGCGGAAATTCAGCCTGCCGAAACGGCAGAAACCGATCCGCGGAAAGCGGCGATCGCGGCGGCGTTAGCCAGAGCAAAGGCAAAAAAAGCAGCGAAGCAAACGGAAAGCCTTGGTGAAAGCGGCGATGTTCACAGCGGCGGAACGCTACAAGCGGTCGAAAACGACGCAAAATTTGCAAATCCGACGGGGACGACGCCTGCCGAAACGGCAGAAACCGATCCGCGGAAAGCGGCGGTCGCGGCGGCGTTAGCCAGAGCAAAGGCAAAAAAAGCAGCGAAGCAAACGGAAAGCCTTAGTGAAAGCGGCGATGTTCACAGCGACGGAACGCTACAAGCGGTCGAAAACGACGCAAAATTTGCAAATCCGACGGGGATAACGCCTGCCGAAACGGCAGAAACCGATCCGCGGAAAGCGGCGGTCGCGGCGGCGTTAGCCAGAGCAAAGGCAAAAAAAGCAGCGAAGCAAACGGAAAGCCTTAGTGAAAGCGGCAATGTTCACAGCGGCGGAACGCTACAAGCGGTCGAAAACGACGCAAAATTTGCAAATCCGACGGGGATAACGCCTGCCGAAACGGCAGAAACCGATCCGCGGAAAGCGGCGGTCGCGGCGGCGATTGCCAGAGCAAAGGCAAAAAAAGTAGCGAAACAACAATCGTTGGAACAAAAGGAGCTCTAATGTTTAGTGAACTTTTTCCTCCGTTGCCTTGGTCGTTTTTATTTATTCAAGATCTTATCGGTACCATTGTCTTTGCGATTTCCGGTGCGATTGCCGCACGGCAACATAAAATGGATATTTTCGGTATGTTTGTGTTGGCGTTTGTGACCGGCGTCGGCGGCGGTACTTTACGTGATGTGATGATCGGCAGCACGCCGGTATTTTGGATGAAACAGCCAATTTATGTGTTGATGATTAGCCTTGCCGTGGTGATTACCGCCGTATTGCGTAATCATATTGATTCAAAAAGTTGGAAAAACGGTTTACTGGTCTTTGATGCCATCGGTTTGGGCGTTTTTACCGTGATCGGCGTACAAAAAGGATTGGATTTTGGGTTGCATCCGTTAATTTGTGTCGCTCTTGGTGGCGTTACCGGCTGTTTTGGCGGTTTAATCCGTGATATTTTGCGCAATGAAGTGCCGATTATTCTACAAAAAGAGGTATATGTGACGGCAAGTTTGATTGGCGGCGTCATTTTTATTTTATGTCGTCATCTTGGCTTGGAAAGCAGTTGGATTGATGTTGCAACCGTGTTAACCGTCATTTCGATCCGTATGTTAACGATTCGTTTTAATGTTCATTTGCCAAAGGTGTAGGCGTTAGCGTTTTTAATTCGTTACGCTACAATCGATTAATGGAGCTTTATAACAAGCGGTCGAAAACGACGAAAATTTTGCAAAATTAGGAATAAAGGAACTTTTGATGTTTAAAATGGTGAGTTCTCCCCATACACACTCCAGTAATTTAACTGCAAATTTTATGTTGTGGGTGATTACGGCAATGTTACCGGCATTTGGCATACTGTGGTATTTTTTTGGTTATGGGGTCGTGATTCAGTCGATGATCGCAATCGGCTTAGCGATTGTGATTGAAATCGTGATGGCGAAATTGCGCAAGAAACCAATGATGTTTTATGTGGCGGATTTGTCCGGTATTTTAACCGCATTTATTCTCGCTTTAGCTATTCCGCCTTATGCACCGTACTGGATTATTCTTATTGGGGTGGTGGTGTCATTGCTACTGGCAAAACACGTCTACGGCGGTTTAGGTCAGAATATTTTCAATCCTGCAATGATAGGTTATGCCTTGCTGTTGGTTTCGTTTCCGTTACAAATGACATCATGGTTAGTGCCGATTGCGCTACTCAATGAGCCTCCGACGTTATCAGACAGCTTCTCGTTGATTTTTACCGGGGTAACGACGGATGGGTTTACCGTTCATCAACTCCTGCATAGTATTGACGGCATTTCTCAAGCAACGCCGTTAGACAGTGCGAAAACCAATATTGCTAAAGTCGGTTTAGCGGGCGTGATCAATTCGCCGATTTTCAGCGATGGGTTGGCAACGGGGTGGTGGCAAGTGAACCTTGCTTTTTTACTCGGCGGTATCCTATTGATTTATAAACGCATAATTCACTGGCAGATTCCCGCCTCGCTCTTAGCTGTATTTGTGATACTAAGCGGACTCACCGATCTTTTTTCGGCGCAAACGCATTTATCGGTATTCAGTCAATTATTGAGTGGTGCAATGATGTTTGGGGCATTCTTTATTGCCACGGATCCGGTTACCGCCTCCATTACTCCGCGCGGTAAATTAATTTTCGGCGGGTTAATCGGGCTACTTATTTATTTGATTCGCTATTACGGTAATTATCCGGACGGTGTGGCGTTCGCCGTTTTACTTGCCAATATTTGCGTGCCGTTGATCGATCATTACACGCAACCCCGTTTGTATGGCACAATGCGAGGCAGAAAATAATGAAGACTTCAATAATTACAACACGTTATGCTTTCATTCTTGGCGTTGTCGCTTTAATTTGTACCGTGATATCGGCCGGTATTTATTTGTTAACGAAATCCAGAATTGACTATGTTACCGCACAACAGCAGCGCGCTTTATTACTCGAAGTGGTTCCGCAAAACTACTTTGATAATGATTTATTGGCGACGTGCAAAGTGGTCGATTTAGCCGAAGCAAAGTTCTTAAATAAAATCTATATTGCAAAAAAATCCGAAAAAGTGACCGCTTACGCCATTCAGGCAACGGCACCGGACGGTTATTCAGGCAATATCGTACTGCTGTCAGGTATTCAACCGAATGGTACGGTCCTTGGTGTGAGAACCCTTGCTCATAAGGAAACGCCGGGGTTGGGAGATAAGATTGAAACTCGGATTTCAGATTGGATCTATGCGTTTAGCGGTCAGCAGTTTAGTGTTGAAAATGAAAGCCAATGGGCGGTGAAAAAAGATGGCGGGCAATTTGATCAGTTTACCGGAGCAACGATTACGCCGCGAGCTGTGGTGAATAATGTCCGACAAAGTGCAAAATGGGTGATTGAAGAACTCAATCAATCGCCTGAGTTGATTGAGCGTTTTAAAGACTGTCATTAATTTATTTTTTCCGTAACAGGAAGAGTGTAAAAAGAGAAGGTTATGCAGCAAAACCAAATTCCGATTCAGCAAATCGAAGAGCTTCCGAAAGTGGAAGAGGCGTCGATTTGGAAAAAATTATTCACCGACGGTGTCTGGGCGAATAACTCAACCCTTGTTCAATTACTGGGGCTTTGTCCGTTATTGGCGGTGTCGAACAATGTCACCAATGCGCTTGGTTTAGGCTTGGCAACATTGCTTGTGTTGGTTTGTACCAATAGCACCGTAGCATTATTCCGTAACTTGATTCCGCATGATATTCGTATTCCTATTTATGTCATGATTATCGCAACGGCAGTGACGGCAATTCAATTATTGATGAATGCTTTCGCTTACCCGGTCTATCAATCATTGGGTATTTTTATTCCGCTGATTGTTACCAACTGTATTGTCATTGGGCGTGCTGAAGCCTTTGCATCTAAAAACAGTGTGGCTCATTCCGCCTTTGACGGTTTTGCAATGGGATTAGGGATGACCTTAAGTTTGGTGGTATTGGGGGCATTACGTGAACTTATCGGTAACGGTACTTTATTCGACGGTTTGGAGCTCTTATTAGGCGATTGGGCAAAAGTATTTCGTATTGATGTATTACATTTGGACTCAGGTTTACTGTTGGCAATTTTGCCTCCGGGGGCTTTTATCGGGCTTGGAGTCATTTTAGCGCTGAAGAATTTAATTGATAATCGTAACAAAAAATAGAGGCAGGAATGGAACCCTACACTTATCGAGAAGGCTATCAACATCAATTTTTAAAAGAATTCTTATATCCAAAATATTGGGGGGTTTGGCTTGGTATTTTGGGGTTGGCGATTTTGGCTTATGTGCCGTTTCGCCTACGCGATAAATTTGCGGCTTGGCTCGGTAAAATTGTTGCGAAAAGACTCAAAGGCAAAAAGCAGTATCATCGGGCAGACACAAATCTACGTTACTGTTTTCCGAAATGGAGTGAACAAAAGCGGGCGGAAGTCATTGAGCAGATGTTTATTACCGTTTCGCAAACGATGTTAGGCGTAGGGGAAATTGCGTTGCGTTCTGTTGAACATATTCAAAAACGGAGTGAATATTCGGGTATAGAGATTATTCGTGAGGCACGGGCAAAGGGTAAAAATGTGATTTTGCTGGTGCCGCATACTTGGTCGATTGATGCGTCGGGCATTGTACTGCATACCTATGGAATGCCGATGACTTCTATGTATCACCCGCATAAAAATCCGTTGGTCGATTGGTTATGGAACGAAGTTCGTCAACGCTTCGGTGGGAAAATGCACGCGCGCCAAAATGGTATCAAACCCTTTTTAGCCGATGTCCGCAAAGGTGAGTTGGGCTATTTTTTGCCGGATGAAGATTACGGTGAAGAAGCCAGTGTGTATGCACCGTTTTTTGCTACCGAAAAAGCAACGTTACCCGGACTGAACAAAATGGCACGTGTTGCGAATGCCGTGGTTATTCCAATGTTTCCGATTTATAACGCAGAGAAAGGCATTTATCAGATCGAAATTCTGCCTCAAATCGAGTTTGACGGCACTCCCGAACAGTCTGCGCGAGCCATGAATGAAGTCATTGAATATTTTGTGGCGAAAAATCCCGAACAATACGTGTGGATTTTGCGTTTGCTCAAGACCCGCCGTGACGGAGAAGATATTTATAAGCGGTAGTCGAGGATTTTTTAGTCTTCACTTTTGGGTAACATATTGATTTTTTAGATGAAGTCGAATTCATTCTTTCTATCTTTATGCGTAAATGAGCTCTGTAAGCTCAGCGCAATTTTAATATGATGAAAACCAGTATCTACGACACTCCACTTTTTTTTACACGTTATTTAAAACTTCGTGAAAATCCCATTAGCGTAAATGAAATTATTGAAAAACCGACGATGTTTTCTCTTTTGCCGGATTTAACCGGCAAGCGAGTGCTTGATCTAGGCTGTGGTACGGGAGAACATTTGATACATTACCTCGATTTGGGCGCAGAGCAAGTCATCGGGTTAGATCTCTCTCAGGCAATGTTAAATCAGGCTAAGGAAAATTTTGCAAAAAAAGGCGTAAAACCGACCGCTTGTCGTTTCTATTGTTTACCGATGGAGCGTTTGTCTGAAATCGAAGAAGAGCAATTTGACGTAATCACGAGTTCTTTTGCACTTCATTACATAGAGTATGCTGCTCAGCTTTTCGCTCAAATTTTTGTAAAGTTAGCGCCGAACGGTAGATGGATCTTTTCTCAAGAGCATCCGATTGTGACGGCGCATCAAAATGGGGAACGTTGGGAAAAAGATCAATATAAACAACAAACGGCCTATCGGTTAAACCATTATCGTGAAGAAGGTTTGCGCGAACGAAATTGGTTTAAGCAGCCGTTTAGCACTTATCACCGCACGCTTTCGACTATTTTGAACCAGCTAATTGATGCGGGATTTCAGATTGAAAGAGTCGAAGAACCGATGTTGGCAGACAACCCGCAATGGCACAATGAATTTAAAGATCTGCGTCATCGTCCTCCATTACTGTTTATAAAATCAGTGAAAAAATAAGGCTTTTTCTATCCACACAGCCTGTGGATAACTTTGTGGATTACTTTTTTTAAATAGGCTTAAACCTTGATGTTATATAGGGTTTTGCGTTCTCCTTTACAATTGAATACAAAATAACATGCTGTTTTAAATCAATAGGTTATGATTTTTCTAGGGATGTTTTATAAAAAAGTTGAAAATTTTCGGTTTTTTTCTATTGACAATGTCAGCCTGTGCAAAACTCCTCAAACAGACTATTTTTTTGTAATAAAAAATAATTTTAAAATGGCTAGACTTTATTTCATTTCGTTCTAAAATTCACTCCGTCAATATTGATTTCAATCAAATTTAATCGGAGCAAATTATGGAAACGATCGTAATCGTCGGAGGCGGTGCCGGCGGGTTAGAACTGGCAACTTATTTGGGTAATAAACTCGGTAAAAAGAAAAAGGCGAATATTATCTTAATTGATAAAAATATTAGTCATTTATGGAAGCCGCTCTTACATGAAGTTGCAACTGGCTCATTAGATGATGGTACGGATGCATTAAGTTATCGTGCTCACGCCAAAAATCACGGTTTTCAATTTCAACAAGGAAATTTAACCGAAGTAATTCCGGCAGAAAAAACAGTAGTGTTAGCTCCGATTTATAACGCGGATAATGAGCTGTTAGTTGCAGAACGCAAAATTAATTATGATAAATTAGTTATTGCCATTGGGAGCCGTTCAAATGATTTTAACACCCCGGGGGTAGCTGAACATTGTATTTTCTTAGATAGTTCCGAGCAGGCTAAACGGTTCCATGAACGTATGATGGAGCTATTTTTGAAATTCTCTAATAACAATGAGAAAGAAGTGCATATTGCGATTGTAGGCGGTGGAGCGACAGGGATAGAGCTGTCTGCGGAACTCTATAATGCAGTGAAATCTTTAAATTCCTATGGTTATGGTAAGTTAGATAATACCAGCTTGAAGGTCACTTTATTGGAAGCCGGGGACCGTTTATTACCGGCATTGCCTGAGCGTGTTTCCGCTTCTGCAATTAAAGAATTGCGTGCATTAGGTGTGGATGTATTAACGAACACTCCGGTGATTAAAGCTACTGCCGAAGGGCTTGTAACTAAATATGATGAAAACTTTAAAGCCGATTTGATGGTTTGGGCTGCGGGTGTTAAAGCTCCTGAAATTACGAAAAAATTTGGGTTTGAAACTAATCGCATTAACCAAATTGCGGTAAAAGATACACTCCAAACCTTAACGGATGATGCGGTATATGTGATCGGCGACTGCGCTTTCTTAATGCAGCCAAATGGCAAACCGGTTCCTCCTAGGGCTCAATCCGCACATCAGATGGCGACGATTTGCGGTAAAAATATTATTGCTCAGATGGAAGGTAAGCCGCTTAAACCTTTTGTATTTGACGACAAAGGCTCATTAGTTTCTTTCTCGCGTTTCGGTACGGTAGGCAGCCTAATGGGGAATTTAACTAAAGGCTCTATGTTTATTGAAGGAAAAATTGCTCGAATGGCATACCTTTCTCTCTACCGAATGCACCAAGTCGCGTTACACGGCTGTGTGAAAACCGGTTTGATTATGTTGGTTGGACGAATTAATCGATTCTTAAGACCGACGATGAAGCTACACTAACTGATAAAAAAATCCCCGAAAGGGGATTTTCTTATAGCTAAGCATTGATCGGCGGCAAATCTACCATAGGCCATCGTGGTTTGACGCTTACCGATAAATCGCTGCGTTCCCCTTGTTTTAAACGTAGGAAGCCGGCATAGGCAATCATTGCGCCGTTATCAGTACAGAATTGCGGACGGGGGTAAAAGACTTCACCGCCAATTTGTTGCATTAATTGGGCTAAATCGGTGCGTAGCTGCTTATTGGCACTTACTCCGCCGGCAATAACTAAACGTTTATAGCCGGTCTGTTGTAAAGCGCGACGACATTTAATCATTAACGTGTCGATGACCGCTTGTTGAAACGCATGGGCAATATCACAGCGGGTCTGCTGATCTAACAGACCATTTTCATCCGAATTAGCGCTAATGGTATTGGCTGCAAAGGTTTTTAAGCCGGAAAAGCTGAAATCTAATCCCGGTCTGTCTGTCATTGGACGCGGAAAAACAAAACGGTTTGGTGAGCCTTGTTCCGCTAATTTCGCCAATGCCGCGCCGCCCGGGTAATCCAAGCCGAGTAACTTAGCCGTTTTATCAAAGGCTTCGCCTGCGGCATCATCAATTGATTCACCGAGCAGCTCATATTCACCCACATTATCCACTTTCACCAGCTGGGTGTGTCCGCCGGATACCAATAAGGCGATAAATGGGAATTCCGGTACTTTTTCTTCCAACATCGGGGCGAGCAGATGCCCTTCCATATGGTGTACGCCAAGAGCAGGTACATTCCAGGCGTATGCAAGGGAACGGGCGATTGTTGAACCGACTAACAATGCGCCGACTAAGCCCGGACCTGCGGTATAGGCTATACCGTCAATATCTTTAGCAGCTAAATTAGCTTGCTTTAAGGCTGCTTGGATTAAGGGTAACGTTTTACGGATATGATCGCGTGAAGCAAGTTCTGGTACCACACCGCCGTAATCAGCGTGCATTTCGATTTGGCTGTAAAGTTGGTTTGCAACTAAACCTCGTTGTTCATCATAAATAGCAACACCGGTTTCATCGCAAGACGTTTCGATTCCTAGAATCCGCATAATCAATACTCAATAATAAAATGGGAAAGGGGCGAATTTCGCCCCCTTTGAAATTTGCAAAAAATGTGCTCTAACTGACCGCTTGTTAGAACTGCTCGCTATAAGACGGCTTACGGATGCTCGGATATGTTTTATCTTTATTGGTTTCAATTAACGCTGCAACTTTTTGCGCAGAGTCTTGGATACCCATGGACTCGAAAGATTTTTTTAAAAGCGGCAATGCTTGGTAAGTGGCTTCGCTTTCCGGGTAGAAACGCATCATTTCTTCAACACGATTTGCAACGGCGACATAGGCATCGCGTTCCATATAGAATTTAGCAATACCTAACTCGTGGCGAGCTAAACGATCTTTTAAATAGACCATCCAATTTTGTGCATCTTGTGCATATTGGCTTTGCGGATAATGTTGAATGAGAGTTTGGAAGCTGCCGTAAGCATTACGTACATTGTCGACGGAGCGGCCAGAATCATCAATACCGAAGAAATCCTGGACCCAGTTATCGGCCAAACGTGCATTGCTGAGTGCAGCAAGATAAACGACATAATCCATACTCGGGCTATTCGGATAAGTACGGGCAAAACGTTCTGCCGCATCAAGCGACTTGTAATATTCACCTAATTTATATTGTGCATAAATCATACTTAATTGAATTTGTTCGCCATAAGCCCCTTGTTGTGCGCGTATATCGACGGCTTCTAAATGGCGGATGGCGTTAGTATAGTCACCATCTTGTAAATAAGTTTGCCCTTGATTATATAACTCTTGTGCCGGCATACCTTCAAATTCATTTTTTTTAGAGCCAGAACAGCCTGAAACAATCAGACTCGCTAAAATTATCGAAGCAAGAGAAGTTAATTTACGCATAATGATTTTACCTATAAAAAGTGTCGCGAATTAATGTACAATGCGATTCGACTCAGCATTGTTTGCAAAGTTCATACGAAAAATGGTGCTATTCTATAGGACATCAATCAATAAGAAAATCATAAATTTGGAATTTTATAATTAATGACCCAACAAATTACATTACAAACCGAAGTGACTTCGGATTTATTAGGATCTCGTCTGGATCAGGCTCTTGCCCAATTGTTTCCGGATTATTCCCGCTCGCGTATTAAAGTGTGGATTGAAAATGATCAAGTCTACGTCAACGGTAAAATAGTCAATAAAGCCCGTGAGAAAGTATTCGGCGGAGAGCTCATTGAAATTCAAACGGAATTGGAAGAAGAAATTCGTTTTGAAGCGCAGGATATTCCGTTGAATATTGTGTATGAAGATGATGATATTTTAGTGATTAATAAACCGAAAGATCTCGTTGTTCATCCTGGTGCCGGCAATCCGAACGGTACAGTGTTAAACGCGCTATTACACCATTATCCGCAAATTGCTGAAGTTCCGCGAGCCGGTATTGTGCATCGTTTGGATAAAGATACGACAGGTTTAATGGTCGTTGCAAAGACTGTTCCGGCTCAAACTCGTTTAGTCACCATGTTACAAAAGCGGGAAATCACCCGCGAATATGAAGCTGTGGCAAGCGGGATTATGACTCAGGGCGGTAAAGTTGATGAACCGATGGCACGTCATCCGACTAAACGTACTGCAATGGCGGTACATCCGATGGGGAAACCTGCGGTTACTCACTATCGTATTATGGAGCGTTTCCGTAACTACACCCGCCTACGTTTACGCTTGGAAACCGGTCGTACGCACCAAATCCGTGTACATATGGCGCATATTACCCATCCGCTATTGGGCGATCAACTTTATGGCGGTCGCCCGCGTCCGCCAAAAGGGGCGAGCGAAGCATTTTTAGCGGTATTGCGTAATTTTAAACGTCAGGCATTGCACGCTGCGATGTTACGTTTACATCACCCGATCACCGGTGAACTCATGGAATGGCATGCTCCGCTACCGGATGATTTTGTTGAGTTGATTGAGGCGTTAAAGGCAGATTACTTATTGTATAAAGACGAACTGGACTATTAACATATTTTTACGCCGAGAGTAAGGTATTGCTCACGGCGTCATTTATTAAAAAATAAGCCGAGTAATAATATCGCAACCACCGCGAATTCAATCATTCCCACCTGCTTAATATTCAGCTGCTTTTTCGGTACAACGATTGCGCGAATTAACCCGACAAAATAAGCCGACATAATGCTGTATTGGCCTAATAGTCCGTAAATCAAGCCCAAAATTAGATGTGAGCCAATGCTTAGTTTCAAATAAAGCGGATTTTTACGTTCGCGTGCGACGCTTTTTACATAAAGCGTCGTTGCAATAAAAAACAGCGTCGGATCAATCAATATTGAAAAACGGTATTGAGAGGTTGCCAAGTAAAAACTTGCCATACCGATCACGCCGAAAGTCAAAATCCCCGCAATATCATTAATAAGATTACGTTCGTCTTTCTGCTTGGCATAATGAATTTGGATCAATACAAGCGGTAAGATTGGCAGCATAAATTGCAAAACGGCAAATTTATACAGCAATAGCGGTAAGGTAAAAACAGCACTGATTAACCCATAAATAATGGCCCATTTACGGTATTTATCGCGCTGTTTTTTATTAAATAACGACAAAAATGGGTAAGAAAAAAAATAGAGAAATAACCACGCTAGCCCAAGCCAAATATGCGGTAAGACAAATCGGCTCTCAAAAATACCATAAATAAACGGTACAAATGCCATCACTAACGCACCGTGTTGATTGGAAAATATCGGCTTATCTTTAAACATCACTTTAATTTTTATCGTTGGTGAAAAGCAGTAATATAACGAAAAGATGGGCGAATGAATATAGCTTAATCCCATATTTTCGGTTAATTCCAGCCTTACAACACTACCGATATTGCTCCAAATCAATGACCTTATCGCAGCTTTTTTCGATCAAGTGGTGATCGTGACTAACGATAATCAGCGCACAGTGATGTGCACGACACTGTTCGATTAATAACTTAATGGTTTCTTGCTGAGTAATCGGGTCAAGACGCGAGGTCACTTCATCGGCAAAAAGCAGGACGGGTTCCAGCAACAACGCACGTAAAATAGCAACCCGTTGTAATTCGCCTCCGGACACACTTTCGGCGCTGCGTTCTAAAATTTCCGGTGAAAGCGCCAACTGCGTAAGTAATCCCGGAATATGTGAACGATCAAGCTTGTGGTGATCGATCACATCGTCTAACAACGTTTTTAAACGGACAGACGGCGCAAAAGCTTCGGGCGGATCCTGATAAAGCTTTAATACTTGGTGTTTTTTATGTTGAGTACAATACCATTTTATCTCACCTGCTTTCGGTTTCAGCAAACCGCACAGAACGTCGGCAAGGGTGCTTTTGCCTATGCCACTGTATCCGACAATGCCTAAAATTTCGCCTTTATGCAGTTCGAAAGAAAGGTGTTTAAACAGTTCACGTTTGCCACGCGCAACCGTGAGATTATTGACTGATACAAGCGGTAAGTTTTGGCTTATTTTTTGCAAAAATGGCCAATGCTGAGGCGCGGCTGCGAGCAATGCTTTGGTGTAAGCGTTTTTCGGACGATTCAGAACGGCTTCCGCTTCACCTTGCTCGATCAATTTGCCTTTTTTCATAACAAAAATGTAGCCACCGAGAGCGGTTGCCACTTCAATATCGTGGGTGATCGTCAGCAAGCCACCGCCTGTTTCATAGGCTTGTTTCAGCAAGTTAATCACTTCCGCTTTGCTATTCGGATCTAGTCCTTTGGTGGGTTCATCAGCAAGCAGAATTTTCCCCCCTGATGCGGTCGCTATCGCAAAAGAAGCTCTTTGTGCCATACCGCCTGAAAGTTGGTGCGGATAGCGTTGTTGAGCTTGAGATAAACCCAGTTGAGTTAAAGAAATCTCGCTCGCTTTTTCCGCATTTTTTTGGTTTAAACCAGCGACAAAACGAAAACTTTCCCACAGTTGTCGGCTAATTCGCATCAGTGGATTTAATGAACGGCGTGGCTCTTGGGGCAACATCACTAAGGTTTTGCCCCAAAGAGATTGCAAGCGGTCGGATTGCCCGTCTATTTTGCAATTTTCCACCACAATCTCACCGCTTGCGGTTAAGCCTTGCGGTAAAGCTCCCATAATCGCTTGAATTAACAGGCTTTTTCCTGAACCTGTTTCGCCTAAAATGGTGATGTTTTTGCCACGTTCAAGACAAAAACTGATCGGTTCGACCAGCTCAATGCCATCGAGTGTTTGAACAGTGACGTTGGTTATTTTGAGTAATGACACGGTATATCTCTTTTTTATGTTGGGTGTTAATAAAACATCTCCCCTCTTTAGTAAAGAGGGGAACATTTACTTACTTCACCTTCCCCGCCAACAACTGTAAGCTAAATACCAATAGGAACACAGCAATCACAGGTTGCAGGAAAATCAGTGGGGCTTGATAGTAATAGGGGAACAGCTCCGTCATCATCAGCCCCAATTCAGCCGTAGGCGGTCGCAATCCCACGCTGACAAACCCCAGTGTCGCAAGGGCTAAAATCGCATTACCGATTGAAAATGCGGTTAATGTGGCAACCATCGGCAATAAACGCGGGAATAGATGACGTTTAATGCAATAAAACCAAGGCATTCCCATCAAACGAGAAGATTGCAGTTCTGAGCTGGAGGCAAGGGTACTGGTGATCGCTCTGATAACACGGAAAAATTCAACCCAAATCACTAAGGCAATGCCTAAATAGAGTGTCCAAAATGAACCAGGGGAGAGCGAAGCAAACAATAAAATCAGCAATAAACCCGGTAATGCCATCACCAAATCACAGATAAAGCTAAACAGGCGATCTAACCAACCGCCGAATAATCCAGCCAGAATACCGAATAACAAGCCTGCCACCAATGCACAAGCGACGCTAAACAGCGATAAACCGAATGAAAGTCGAATGGCAGAGGCAAGACGGGCAAACATGTCTCGCCCTAAATGATCGGTGCCAAACCAACTTTCTGCGTCAGGGCTTGCCAACATATTGCTGAGATCTTGAAAACCAATATCCATCGGGTAGAAATAAGGCTGTAAAAATGCAGTGGCGAGTAACAGTAGCAGTAACAAGGCTCCGCAACGTTGTCCAACGGTTAATTTCATACTGTTCCCCCTTCACGAATACGTGGATCAATCCACGCATTAAGCAGATCGGCGAGCATATTGAGTACCACAAATAATCCCCCCATTACTAATGCAGTGCCTTGTATCATCGGCACATCTCGTGCAATGATGGCGTGAACTAAGGCGTGTCCGCTTCCTGGCCAAGCAAAAAGGCTTTCAACGATCACCACCCCTTCAATCAGGTAAACCAGTTGTACGCTATGATAAGCAATCACAGGCACGGCGATATTCGGGATCCCGTGTCGCACAAAGGTCTGCCAACGACTTAAGCCTTTGAGTTGAGCAAATTGATAGTAATCGGATTGCATTACCTGCACCATCGCTTGACGTGTCACACGCACCGAAACGGCACTTAACCCTATCGCTAAAGTAAGTGCAGGCAAAACAAAATGCAATGCCGTGCCGTATCCGCCTGCAGGTAGCCATTTCAACTGAACGGAAAAGAGCGTAATCAACCCAATCGCAATAATAAAAGCCGGCACGGCACGGAATAGACTGCTTAAGACTAAGGTCAAGCGGTCAAATACGCCGTTCGGTTTACGCGCCGATAATACGCCTAAGGTGGGGCCGATAAGCAAGGCTAACAGTAAGGCTATCACGGCGAGACTAAAAGTATGCCCGAATTGATGTTCAATTTCGTGCCAAACGCTGTCGCCTGTGACTAACGATTTACCTAAGTTAAACTGCACCAAATCCGCTAACCAACTGCCGTAGGTCTGCCACCAAGGTTGATCCAACCCAAGTTCTGCTCGCACCATTTCTGCTGCGGCAGCATCGGTTTGATCATAACCGTAGCGACTTGCCGCAATACGATATGCCATATCGCCCGACAGTTGCCGAGTTAAAATAAAAGTTAAAGTCCCGACTGACCAAATCACCAAAAGGATTTGGGATAGTCGTCTGAATAAAATAGAAAGCACGGGGATCCTATTCAATAAATATAGTAAACCATAAAAATTCGTAGGGGCGGGGTTTATCCCCGCCCGAAACAGCATAAACATTTTAACGGGCGGGGATAAACCCCGCCCCTACGAATGCCACATAAAAATATTTTTTATTTACTCAACAACTCCAAAAAGAACCGTCTTTCAAAAGGATCTAAAGTCACATTTTTCACGTCTTTATGTGCCACCACATTTTGCTGATAATACACCACAGGAATAATCGGCAGTTCATCGTGAATAATTTGGCTCACCGTCTGTTTTAACGCCTTCGCTTTTTGCGGATCACGTTCTGTTTCAAGCTGGGTTAAGGCGTTGTCTAATGTCACATTTTGCCAATTCATCACACCCCAATCGCTTCCTGTTTTCGCATAATCCTGCACGATCACGCCAAAAGGATCTAAGGTTTTACCATAATTTAACGCATAAAGAGCCATCTCTAAACTGCCGTCTTGATGTCCGGCAGGAATTTCACTGAAGTTACCGACAGACACATTCACATCAACGCCAATCTGTTTCCACTGGGCTTGCAAAATCGTCGCAATCATCGGCAATTCAGGGCGATCAGAGAAAGTGCGTAAGGTGAAACTAAACGGCTTGCCGTCTTTGGTCAGCTTGCCTTCGCTATTAAATTCATAACCGCGAGCGGTCAGATCTGCTTTGATTTTTGCAAGATCAGGTTTTGCCGTTGTTGTATCAATTCGCCATTCCGCAAAGGCTTTCGGCAGAATTTGATCGGCTTCGCCCCCTTCGATTTTTAACACATATTCCGCAATCGCTTTGCGATCAATCGCTTCACTTAAGGCTTTACGCACCGCTAAATCATTGAAGAATGGTTTTGCCACGTCCATTTTAAGCTGAATAGTTCGAGCAATAGACACACTGGTTAAATTCAAATTCGGATCAGTTTTCAAACGTTCCACACTGGCGGTATCAAGATTAAACACCAACGCGGATTTATCGCTTTGTGCCATCAGCATTCGGGTTTCACTACGGCTACTTGCAAGGTAGTTCGCTTGAGCCAGTTTCGGCTTATTACCCCAATACTGCTCAAAACGTACCGCTTCCAATTTTTGTGGAGCTTCAATTTTGGTCGCTTTAAACGCCCCCGTGCCGATCACTTGGGTCACTTCCCCTTTGTCGTTATAGCTTTCTGGAGCAAGAATAATCGCAGTGTAGTGTGTTAAAAAAGATGGAAACGGCACAAAAGATTTGGTTAAACCAATTTGAATTTCTGTCGGGCTGACCGCTTGAATATCTTTAATAAAGGCTTTTTGCAACATTCCCGGTTTCGACAATGCAATATTTAAGCTGTTTGCCACCGCTTGTGCCGTCAAAGGTTGCCCATTGTGAAAGGTCACATTCGGACGCAGTTTAAAGGTCCAAAGGGTCGCATCATCATTGCTATTCCATTCTGTCGCCAACCCTGCAACGAGTTCCCCTTGTAAATTCGCTTCCAATAAGGTTTCCGCTAAATTCATACGTTGAAAAATCATCCCTGTCTGGTTCGGATCAAGGCTATTGATTTCCCAAGGAGCAACCACTGTTGCCAGAGCAAGTTCATCATTTTGCTGTGTTTGAGTTGTCGGTTCCGCTGGTTTTGTGGATTCTGGTGCTACGGCTTTATCACCTTGAAAATAGTGAACCGCCAGTACAGCAAGACCTACAACAAGAAATGGGGCGAGGAATTTTTTCATTGTTATATCCTTAAAATAATAATGGTTTTTAAAGGGCGTGTATTGTGCCATAAATTCCATAAAAAAATAGTGGGATATTAACAATTTTGCAAAAAAAGTGAAAAAATAGACCGCTTGTTTTAAAAGAAAGGGGCAAATTGTGATTTGCCCCGATAGATTACACTGAGAAAGGATATTGAATACTTGGATGAAATTCGTAGCCTTCAACTTCAAAATCCGCCAATGTCACCCAAGTTTCCAAATCTTCTAGGGATTTGATATCCGGATTGATTTTGAGTGTTGGGGCTTTAAACGGAGTGCGTTTTAGTTGTACATCCCGCATTAATTCCAGCTGATCTTCATAAATATGCGCATTCACAATTTTATGGAATGCTTGCCCTGCTTGGTGTCCTGTAATTTGTGCCATTAATGCCAGGAAAGTGTAACATTGGATCATATTCCAGTTTAACCCGAGTGGAACATCGGCAGAACGTTGTGTGCTGTTCAAATAAAGTGTGCCATCTAACAGTGAAAAATGGTGGCTGTGTAAACACGGGCGTAGGCAGCCCATATGGAAAGCTCCAGGGTGATAAAAGGTATAAATCTCACCACGATTATCGACACCACGTTTAAGATCATCGACAATTTGACGCAACAAATCGACACTGCCACCGCCGACTTTCGGGAAGTTTCGTCCGACCGCACCATAAACCAGTCCCATATCATCTTCGCCTTTGCGATGTGGGTTCGCCAGCCAAGCCGCATTTTCATTGGCATTTGCATCCCACGATTTTGTACCAAGCTGACGGAAATCTGCAGCATTATCATAACCACGGATATAACCAAGTAATTCCGCAATCGCCGCTTTCCAAAAACTTTTGCGTGTAGTCACAAGGGGAAATTCACCCTTTGCCACATCGTAAGTTAAATCGGCGTTAATCACGGTCAAACAGCGCTTACCAGTCCGTTCGTTTTCGATCCATTTACCTTGTTCCACAATGCGCTGGCATAAATCTAAATATTGTTTCATACTTTCTCCAAAAAAGAATTTGAGTAATTTTGCAAGTTATTTGTTAAAATTGCACTAAGTTTTTTAATTAAAGATGGCAAGGAGCAGATTATGAAATCTTTATTTAAATCTTTTTTCGTGGTTTCTGCATTGTTTGTGATTGCGGCATGTAGCGGTAAAAGCGGTTGGAATCGTATTCCGGATGCCGAAATCGACCAAAAATCTTATGCGATCGGTTATGGTGCAACAGCGCAAACCTACTTGGACCGCGTGAACGAAAATTATGATATAGATTCATTTATGCAGGGCGTGGATGATTGGTTCAATAAAAGAGTGAATCTGCCGATTGAACAGATCCGCGCAAGTTTATTAAACCGTATGTTAGATCATGATGTGTATGCTTATTATAGCGGTGTGCTGTATGCTGCGGAACTTCAAGCCAATTCAAATCGTTTAAGCCCGACCTGCTGGTCTTTTGTACATACCAACAGCATTACCCAAGGTATTCATGATGCGATGATGGATCTGCAAAAAAATAAAGTGCGGGACGATGAATATATTCATAAAGGGGCGGAGCAGATTCTTCATCTTTGTGTAGAACAAGTGGAAGCGGATGCGAAAAAAGCGAAAAGCGGAAAATAACGTTTCTCCTCTGACAAGCGGTCAGTTTCAGTCAGAAATTTGCAAATTTTTCCTTGAAACCGACCGCTTGTCTCTTTCTTATTCGCGCTGCTTTTAATAGAATGTGTCTAGATTTTACCCGATGCGGATAACCTAAAAATGAAGTTAAACATCCCAACCTATTTGACCTTATTCAGAGTGGCACTGATTCCACTCTTTATTTTGTCGTTCTATTTACCCATTCCTTATTCTCCGGAAATTACCACGTTCATTTTCTTCATTGCTTCAATGACGGATTGGTTTGACGGTTATTTGGCGCGTAAATGGGATCAAACAACTCGTTTAGGGGCATTTTTAGATCCTGTGGCAGATAAAGTTTTAGTCGCGATTGCATTGGTGTCTGTGGTCGAATATTACCATACTTGGTGGATCAGTATTCCGGCTGGTATTATGATTGCCCGTGAGATTATTATTTCGGCATTACGTGAGTGGATGGCTGAGTTAGGCGAACGGGCGAGTGTGGCGGTGTCGATTTGGGGTAAAGTGAAAACGACTGCACAAATGTTGGCTTTGGGCGGTTTGTTATGGCGACAAGCACCGTGGATGGAATATACTGCGTTTGCCTTGCTTTATATCGCTGCGATTTTAACCATTTGGTCGATGTTGCAATACTTGAAAGCATCTAAAGGCAGCTTATTAAAATCCTAAATCCCCCTTACTCCCCCTTTTTCAAAGGGGGAAATGTTGATTATGTCAAAATTCAATTCCAAACAATTTCTTGCCGATACACCACATAACCCCGGTGTTTATCGTATGTATGACGATAAAGGCACGATTATCTATGTCGGCAAGGCAAAAGATTTAAAAAAACGTCTGTCCAGCTATTTTCGTAGCCATCTTGCCAGCCGAAAAACAGAAGCCTTAGTATCGCAAATTGCTCATATTGATACCACTATTACCCATTCGGAAACAGAAGCCTTACTGTTGGAACACAATTACATTAAGGAAAATCAACCGAAATACAATGTGTTGCTCCGTGACGATAAATCTTACCCTTATATTTTGCTCACCAAACACCAACACCCACGTTTAGCCAGTTTTCGGGGTAGCAAAAAAATTGCTGGGGAATATTTTGGGCCTTATCCCAATGCCGGAGCGGTGCGAGAAACCTTAAATCTGCTACAAAAACTGTTTCCGATCCGCCAATGCGAAGACAGCTACTATAAAAACCGTTCTCGCCCTTGTTTACAATATCAAATCGGGCGTTGCCTTGCCCCTTGCGTGGAAGGCGTTTATTCCCAACGAGAATACGATCAGCAGGTGGAATATGTCCGCTTGTTTTTACAAGGCAAAGATCAGCAAGTGATCGAACATTTGATCGGCAAAATGGAAAAGGCTGCGGAAGATCTGGATTTTGAAGCTGCAGCCCGTTTTCGAGATCAAATTCAGCAGGTTCGAGCGGTCACTGAAAAGCAATTTGTATCGAACGAACGCTTGGACGATCTCGATATTATTTCGATTGCCTATCAACATGGCATTGCTTGCGTGCATATTCTGTTTGTACGACAAGGGAAAGTGTTAGGTAGCCGAAGCTATTTCCCGAAAGTACCGAGCCATACGGAACTTGCCGAATTAAGCGACACTTTTATCGGGCAGTTTTATTTGCAGATGAACCAACATCGCACCATTCCGCATCAAATCATTATCGATCACCCCGTGAGCGAAGTGGAAGCCTTAGAAAAGGTATTGTCGGAACAGGCAGGACATAAAGTGAGTATTACCGATAAGGTGCGTGGCGAAAAAAGCCGTTATCTTGCGCTTGCCAAAACGAATGCAATGGCGGCATTGACCTTACAGCTCAAGCAAGACGCTCGTATTCAAACCCGTTATGAAGCCTTACAAGCGGTGCTTTCTTTGCCAAAAATTGCAAGAATGGAATGTTTTGACATCAGTCACACGATGGGCGAACAAACGGTCGCTTCTTGCGTGGTGTTTGATGAAAATGGGCCGCTAAAATCCGACTATCGCCGTTTCAACATTGAAGGCATTACCGGGGGCGATGATTATGCTGCGATGGAACAAGCCCTGCTTAAGCGTTACGATAAACCGCTTCCGCCTGAAAAAATCCCCGATATTATCTTTATTGATGGCGGAAAAGGGCAGTTAAACCGAGCTTTAGACACCTTTGCCAATCTCAAGGTGGAATGGGATAAATCCAAACCGTTACTTATCGGCGTGGCAAAAGGCGTAGAACGCAAAGCGGGGCTAGAAACCTTGCTGATCAGCAAATGGGACAAGGAAATCCACTTACCGCCCGACAGCCCTGCGTTACATTTAATTCAGCATATCCGTGATGAATCCCATAACCACGCCATTAGCGGACACCGTAAAAAACGGCAAAAAGCCTTTACCGAAAGTGGTTTAGAGTCAATCGCCGGTGTCGGAGCTAAACGCCGTCAAGCCTTACTGAAATATCTTGGCGGTATGCAAGGGGTAAAAGCAGCGACTTTAGAAGAAATTCAGTCTGTACCGGGGATTTCCGCTTCCCTTGCGGAAACGATTTTTGATACCTTACATCATGGTTAAATTGCACCCATCAGGCGAATAATGCTATTATTCGCCTTAATTTTTAAGGCAAATAAGCAAGGTAATCGCCTGATGAATCACTTAAAC
>NZ_JBGXYA010000079.1:0-3941 GCF_041814905.1 Glaesserella sp.
AGATCCTGCGCAATCACCCACGCCTTTATACCGTATTGGCTTTCCAATTCATAAGCCAGTTGCGCTAATTTGTCTTCAGAACGCGCCACCAATACAAGATTACCGCCTTTTTGTGCGTGAATTTTTGCCAGTTCCAACCCGATACCGTTTGATGCGCCGGTGATTAATGCTGTTTGTGTCATGTGTAACCCCTTTTTAGAAAATGATTAGTCAGTCAATTAAATTGGTAAAAAATAAGCGGAATCTGACCGCTTGTGTGCTTGCTAGTGATGGGAAATCGCTTTCCACATCATGGTAAAACCGAGCGTTTTATAAATATCGCGCTTGGTCGGTTCTTGTAAAATCTGTTGAATCGTCGCTTCAACCATCGCTTCCATCATTTTGATCGCAAACTCCAGTGGCGGAAAAAAGAGCTTATCCGCTTCCGCCGCGTTGAACATCTGTTGCATCGGCAAAAAGATCTGCTTCGCTTCCTGTCTTGCAGCTTCAGTCAAAACCGTTGAAACTTCCAACTGTTGCAAGGTTTGGCGCGCGTCGCGGTGTTCAATGCCCCAATCAATATAATGGTTCCATAAATGCAACAATTGAGATGCAAATTCCGCCTGCGGAAAATTCGGCATCACCGCTTGGGCGATGTGGCGTTTAATCTCCAAATAAGTGGCATTGAGCAAGGCTTCTTTGCTGTCGAAATAAGTAAACAACGACCCCGTCGCCACACCCGCATTTTTCGCAATTAATGCTGTGGTTGCCGATAATCCTTGCGTCGCAATCGTCTGAATGGTTGCTTGAATTAAGGTGTTGCGTTTATCTGAACTTAACGGACGAGCCATATCGATCCTTATTAAATGATTAATTAGTCATTTATTATAAGATAGAAAAAAGAAAAATCAACCTATTTTGTAAAAAAGCCAATATCTCTCTTGACCTTAACACTAGGTTAAGCTTTAACATTACACTCATTCAATCTCAATAAAAATAAGGATATCTTATGAAACTACGCAAACTCACCCGCTCATTGATGCTTTTAAGTTTAGGCATAACCGCATTTGCTCAAGCGCAAACGCTTTCTATGGAAGTGTGGAAAAGCCCGACTTGTGGTTGTTGTAATGAATGGATCAGCTATATGCAGAAAAACGGTTTTGAGGTTAAAGTCAACGAAACAGGCAATTATGATGCACATAAACGCTTCAACATCAAAGATGAACATACTTCTTGCCATACTGCTGTGGTTGATGGCTATGTGATTGAAGGACATGTGCCTGTAGAGAATATCAAACGTTTACTTGCAGAAAAACCCGATGCTGTTGGTTTGTCCGCACCTGGCATGCCGATTGGCTCACCCGGCATGGACGGCGAAGCCTACGGCGGACGTAAAGATCCTTATGATGTTGTTTTAATTAAGAAAAACGGTGAAAGTGAAGTGTTCAAATCCTATAACCAATAAGAGATGAGAGAATGAAACGTCGAGATTTTTTACGTTATGGAATTGGGCTTAGCTTAGCCAGTAGCTCGCTTTATAGCTTTGCGAATATGATGAACCACGCACAACACGGCAATATGGCGATGATGCATTCAGCACCTACTGGCTTAATGCCTCTCGAGGCGATGCCCTCAGGCTTATCACTCAATGGTATATTGCCAAAGCTTGCTAACCAATCCACTCAAGCTGGAGTATTCAAAGCCACTTTAAAAGCAGAGCCCATTAAAATTCGCCTCGCAGACAATAAAGAAACGGAATTTTGGGCTTATAACGGGCAACTACCCGGGCCACAAATTGAAGTATTTGAAGGCGATACCGTAGAAATTGAATTTATCAATCACCTACCACAACCCACAACGGTACATTGGCACGGTTTAGATGTGCCAAATGAAGCGGATGGTAACCCCATGGATATGATTGAACCACAAGGGAAAAAAATCTATCGCTTTACGCTACCCGAAGGCAGTGCAGGTACATATTGGTACCATCCTCATCCACATCATTATGTTTCCGAGCAAGTCTATAAAGGCTTAGCAGGTACTTTCGTTGTGAAAGCGAAAAATGATCCGCTTGCACACCTTCCTGAACAACATTGGGTTATTTCTGATCTGCGTTTAAATGCCGATGGTACCATTCCACCAAACACGATGTTAGATTGGATGAACGGACGTGAAGGGGAATTTGTGTTAATCAACGGTCAATATCAGCCCCAAATTCAAGTGAAAACGAATGAACGAATTCGTCTTTGGAATGCAACCAGCGCCCGTTATTTCCGTTTAAACATTCCAGGGGTGAAATGGATTGTGGTGGGGACAGAAGGTGGTTTACTTGAAAAACCACGCACTCCTGTTGATGAACTGCTACTCACACCAGCAGAACGCGTTGAAGTGATTATGGTGGGTGAAACGCAAGGCAAGGTTAATTTGCAAAGTGGCTATTATGATCGCCGTAAAATGATGGTGCAGGAACAGCCGAAAGATCTCACTTTAGCGACAATTCAGGTGAAATCAGAATCTATTCAGTTACCTGAAAGCTTAAGAAGCTTGCCTAACTGGGACGAACCAAAGCAAATTCGCCAAATTCGCTTTAGTGAAAAAATGATGAACCACACCAATATGCCAATGATGGATCATACCAAACATAGCTCCGCTATGATTACGACAGACAATCCTCTTCCGTCAATGATGGACGGTATGTTCCTAATCAATGGACAAACCTTTGATATAAACAGCATTGATTTTGTTGCCAAAGTCAATGAAGTAGAACAATGGGAAATTTTCAATGAAAGCCACATGGATCATCCATTCCATTTGCACGGTACTCAATTTGAAGTGATTCAACATACCTTAAACGGCAAAACCTTTAAACCAGAAGACAGAGCGTTAAAAGATGTGGTCAATTTACGCCCTTATGAAAAAGTGATTATTCGCTTTAAGCAAGGACACACAGGGTTGAAAATGTACCATTGCCATATTTTAGAACATGAAAATCTCGGCATGATGGGAATGTTTAAAGTGGAATAATCCACTCTAATGTACAAGCGGTCAGATACTTGTGAAAATTTGCAAATTGCAAAATTCAGGCAAGATCTGACCGCTTGTTGATCTGCACCCCAAAAGTTGGACACCTAAATTTGAGGTGCAGATTCTGTCCCATCCGTACTCATTTAACCATATCTTTTTTTCAAAATCTCCGTCAAACAATCAAACACAAACAGCACCCTTGGCGATGTAATAGTTTGATAGGGGCGGTATAAATACAGTTGCCATTTATCAATGGGGATTTCGGGGAAGAGTTTGACCAGCTCGCCGCGGTCAAAATGCGGTTTGCAGAACAGTTCGCTGATAAAGCCGACCACGTTGCCGCGTAGCACCGCTTTTAGCTCACATTCAGGGTCGGAGCTGTAAAAAAGCACTTCTCTTGGTAGCAATTTTTGCTCATCATTCATCGCTAAATCCCACGCACGCCCGGTTTCTACATTAATCGGCAAGGAAAAAGGAAAATTGCGCTGTAAATCGTCTAAATCTTTTGGTGTTCCTAAGCGCTCCAACAATTTCGGTGAAGCGACAATCCAATCTTGCAAATCGGCAATTTTGCGCACGATAAAATTCGGGTTCGGTTCAGGTCCGATACGTAAGCCAATATCAATACGATGTTCCACCGCATCAAATTTGGTCATATCTTCCCGCCAATCAATCACCAACTGCGGATAAGGCGCAAGTGCGGTCAAAAGTTCGTCTAAAATATTGTCGTTTTCACGCCAACGGGGAAAGGTAATCCGCACCACGCCCGCCATTTCGTCCGTTTGTTGTTTGCCTAATTTGAACAGATTATCGGTGTCCGCCAGCAGTTGTTTCGCTTTAATCAAAAACTGCTCGCCAAAATTAGTCAGCCGAATTTGGCGTGTATTTCGCTTAAACAACTGCTCTCCCAACTCCTGCTCTAATTCCGCAATCACACG
>NZ_JBGXYA010000080.1:0-70947 GCF_041814905.1 Glaesserella sp.
AAGAAGGAAAAGCAAAAATGGCAATTATTACAGGTAATTTAGTCGCAACAGGGTTAAAATTCGGCATTGTGTGTGCGAGATTTAACGATTTTATCAACGATAAACTGTTAAGCGGTGCGATTGACACACTCGTTCGCCACGGTGCAAGCGAAAGCGATATTGATACCGCTTGGGTACCTGGGGCATTTGAAATTCCGTTGGTTGCGAAAAAAATGGCGGAAAGCGGTAAGTATGACGCAGTAATCTGCTTAGGCACAGTAATCCGTGGCTCAACTACGCACTATGATTACGTTTGTAACGAAGCAGCAAAAGGCATTGGTGCAGTGAGCTTACAAACAGGTGTTCCGGTTATTTTTGGTGTATTAACTACCGAAAATATCGAACAAGCTATCGAACGTGCAGGCACAAAAGCTGGCAACAAAGGCTCTGAATGTGCGTTAGGCGCGATTGAAATGGTGAATGTGTTAAAAGGTCTATAATTTGCAAAATAGTAAGCGAAACTGACCGCTTGTAGAAACAATGAGGGGCTGACATCCCAGCCCTTATTTTTATGTTTAACTTAACGGCTTATTATTCATATTGATTTTCCGCCCACCAGGCAGCACCGATCAAACCGGCATCTTGTGCATAATAGGCTGGGATAATTTCCGGTCTGTATATCGATGGCATTTGCGCTAAAAAATGCTCAACGCGCGCTAAATAACCACTTGTCAAACCGACACTTCCACCCAATGCAATCCGTTGAATATCCAAACCGATTTTTAAATCTGCGATTAAATTGGCAATAGCTTTTGCCGATTTATCCACCAACATTCCTGCCTGCGGATCACCGGCTCTAAAACGTTCGAACACTTCCGGCGGTTCACACGGGTTTTCCCATTTTGCCGCTGCACGCGCAATCGCACGCCCAGCAGCGACTGCTTCTACACATCCGACTCTCCCACAGCCACAAAGCTCCCCGTTTGGATCCGCTAAAGTATGACCGATATGCCCTGCAACACCATTTGTACCAGTAAATAATTTACGGTTAAGAATAATTCCGCCTCCCACACCGGTAGATACCGTAATAAAGGCAAAATTTTCAATATCCTCTTGGCGCAGAAATTCCGCACAGCCGGCAGCTTGTGCGTCATTGAGCAAGGTAATCGGCTTATCCGTATGTTTTGCAATACTTTGTTGTAAAGGGAAAAAGGCAAGATTGCCTAAATTTTTCGGATTAAGTGCGGTTAATATACCGTTCTGAATAATCCCCGTGGATGCCACTGAGACTTTTTCGAATTGTCCTGAAAATTTCTGTAGGACTTCCGCTAACGCATTATCCAAAGCCTCTGCACTCGGGTTTTGCGGTGTGTGAATTTGAATGCGTTGTTCCACCAGTGCATCTTTATCTTTTAAGGTGACCAGCGCAGCCGCAATTTTCGTTCCACCGACATCAATCGCTAAACAAGCGGTCATTTTAAGCTCCTTTTTTGCAATTATCGATCGCACTGACAAACCAGCTGACTATATGCTCCAAGCGGGTCAATGCCGATCCGACCGTAACGGCATATGCACCGTTTTCAATTGCCGCAGCCGCCAGCTCCGGCGTATTGTACCGTCCTTCCGCCATGACACGACAACCACTTGCGACCAAATCACGTACAAGTTGTACATCAGGTTCATCAGGCGTTTCACCGCCGGTATAGCCTGACATGGTGCTGCCGATCAGATCAACTCCCAGCGCTTGGCAATACATACCTTCTTTATAGTTTGAACAGTCGGCCATCGACATGGCGCCGAGCTCTTGAATGCGCTTTGCACAGGCTTCAATCGTCGTCGGGCGAATGCGATCCGTACCATCGAAAGCAATAATATCCGCACCGGCATGATAGAGATCATCGATATCTTGTAAAAACGGTGTAATACGTACCGGGCTGTCAGGCAGATCCCGCTTAACGATACCAACGATAGGGACATCAACAACAGCTCGTACCGCTTTTAGATTATCAATGCCTTCAATACGTAATCCTGACGCCCCTCCTATGACTGATGCTTTTGCCATTGCCGCCACGATTTCCGGTGAATCCATCGGACCGTTATCCACGGGCTGGCAGGAGGCGATTAGCCCGTTTTGTAACTGCGCTAAAATTTGTGCCTTGGTTAATCTAGACATAATTACTCCACAATTTATTATAAAAAAGAAGATTTACTCCAAATAATAATCCTGTTAAATACACAAATCAATAAATACCGCTTAAAAGTGAGAGGTAGATCAAATTTTTTATCTTTGCCTGCCATAATACTGATATAACTATAAAATTTTGAAGATTTTGACAAAAAAAGGCGGTATCATAAACACCCTTTTTCATGGTTGCTGCGGTGTTCTTATTTGGCAATCAATTTTCTGTTAAACTTTTTCGAGGTTGTAAAAATGGATACATTTATGAGCCTGTTAGGCATTGTTGTACTCCTTTTAATTGCGTTCTTGTTATCCAACAATAAAAAAGCAATTAACTATCGTACCGTTTTCGGTGCGCTAGCAATTCAAATCGGTATCGGCGCTATTATTCTCTATATCCCGGCTGGACGCGATGCTTTGCTTGCCGCATCAAAAGGGGTCAGCGCCGTGATTAACTACGGTAATGACGGTATCAGTTTCTTATTTGGCGGTTTAGTCAGTGATAAGATGTTTGAAGTATTCGGTGGCGGCGGTTTCGTCTTTGCTTTGCGCGTGCTTCCACCGATTATTTTCTTTTCGGCATTAATTTCCGTACTTTACTATCTTGGTATTATGCAGATTGTCATCAAGCTCCTTGGCGGTGCGTTACAAAAAGCATTAGGTACATCAAAAGCGGAATCGATGTCTGCGGCGGCAAATATCTTTGTCGGTCAAACCGAAGCCCCGTTATTGGTAAAACCATATATCAAATCAATGACGGACTCTGAATTGTTTGCCGTTATGTGTGGTGGTTTAGCCTCCGTCGCCGGCGCGGTAATGATTGGTTATGCCGGTATGGGGGTTCCGCTTCCGTACTTAATCGCAGCATCATTTATGGCAGCGCCGGGCGGTTTGCTCTTTGCCAAAATTCTACACCCGCAAACAGAATCGTTTAAAGATGAGTTAAGTGAAGACGATATGGATGACAAACCGGCCAATGTCATTGAAGCGGCGGCAGTCGGTGCATTCTCCGGTTTACAACTTGTCATGAATGTCGGTGCAATGCTATTAGCGTTTATTGCATTAATTGCGATGTTAAACGGCTTTATCGGTTGGGTTGGTGGCTTAGTCGGCTTCGAAGGCGTTACATTACAATCTTTATTAGGTTATGTTTTCCAACCGCTTGCTTGGATTATCGGCGTACCTTGGGGAGTCGAAGCACAAGTAGCCGGTTCGTTAATCGGACAAAAACTGGTCGTAAACGAATTCGTTGCTTATGCCGATTTTGCCAACTACTTAAAACCGGAAAGTGCGCCGGTCGTATTAGGTGAAAAAACGATTGCGATCATCACCTTTGCACTTTGTGGCTTTGCAAACTTGAGTTCTATTGCTATCCTTATCGGCGGTTTAGGCGGTATGGCACCGAATCGTCGTAGTGACGTAGCGCGCATGGGAATCAAAGCCGTTGCGGCGGGTACACTCTCCAACTTAATGAGTGCGGCCATTGCAGGTTTATTTATCGGTATCGGCGGCGCCGTATTGTAATCGATAAAAACACATTCTCAACACCACAGGAAACTGTGGTGTTGTCGTTTATAGCCAAGTTAAACGATTGCGTTTATAAGGAGTAACCATGAATTTGAAACAAATCGCACAACAAGCCTTATCTTTAATGGATTTAACTACATTAAACGATAATGACACAGATGACAAAGTTATTGCGTTATGCCAACAAGGTAAAACCGAATTCGGTACGCCGGCAGCAGTGTGTGTTTACCCACGTTTTGTCCCTATTGCACGTAAAGCGTTAAAAGCGCAAGGTACGCCACAAGTGAAAATTGCTACAGTAACCAATTTCCCTCACGGTCACGATGATATCGACATTGCCGTTGCCGAAACCAAAGCGGCAGTGGCTTACGGCGCCGATGAAGTAGATGTAGTTTTTCCATACCGAGCCTTAATCGCCGGCAATGAGAAAGTAGGATTCGAATTGGTCAAACAGTGTAAAGCGGTTTGTACTCAAGCTAATGTTGCTTTAAAAGTCATTATTGAATCGGGTGAATTAAAAACACCTGAATTAATCCGTCAAGCCAGTGAAATTTCGATTAAAGCGGGAGCGGATTTTATCAAAACCTCAACAGGTAAAGTGCCTGTTAATGCGACGCTTGAATCTGCACGTATTATGCTTGAAACGATTCGTGATTTAGGTGTTGCGGATAAAGTCGGCTTTAAAGCGGCCGGCGGCGTCAAAACCACCGAAGAAGCGCAACAATATCTTGCCTTGAGTGCTGAAATTTTAGGAAAAGATTGGATCAACCAAGCGCATTTCCGCTTTGGCGCCTCCAGTTTATTAGCAAATTTGCTTGCAACCTTAAAGGATGAGCAAGTAAATCAAAACGTAACGGGATATTAATCTCTCCATTCTAACTAAGAGGAACATAACATGACTCCACATATTAACGCACCTGCCGGTGCATTTGCCGATGTCGTTTTAATGCCGGGCGATCCGCTTCGTGCGAAATATATCGCTGAAACTTTCTTAGAAAACGCAGAACAAGTAACGAATGTACGCAATATGTTCGGTTATACCGGAACTTATAAGGGGCGCCGTATTTCTGTAATGGGACACGGTATGGGTATCCCGTCTTGCTCTATTTATGCCAAAGAGTTAATCACTGAATACGGCGTGAAAAAAATCATCCGCGTCGGTTCTTGCGGAGCGGTTCGCCAAGACGTGAAATTACGTGAAGTGGTTATCGGTGTCGGTGCTTGTACGGATTCAAAAGTCAACCGTATGCGTTTTAAAGATCACGACTTTGCGGCAATTGCCGATTTTGATATGACGGCAGCGGCTGTTCAAGCGGCAAAAGAAAAAGGCGTAAATGTCCGTGTCGGCAACTTATTCTCCGCCGATCTTTTCTACACACCGGATCCGTCTATGTTTGATGTGATGGAAAAATACGGCATTTTAGGGGTTGAAATGGAAGCCGCGGGAATTTACGGCGTTGCCGCAGAATTCGGTGCCAAAGCATTAACTATCTGTACCGTTTCGGATCACATTCGCACTCACGAACAAACCACGGCAGAAGAACGTCAATTAACTTTCAATGATATGATTGAAATTGCATTGGAATCCGTTCTTATCGGTGACCGAACATAATTTGCAAAATAATGCACCAAAATAACCACTTGTAAATAATGGCACAGTAGACAAAAAATGCCGAATAATAACGTATTCGGCATTTTAATTTAACTCTTCAAGTTTAGCACTAGATAAAGACTTGCCCTTGAACTTGAAAACCTTGCGGTACTTCGGCTTTATCTTCAAAAGTGACAAATTCCCACGCAGTTTCATCCGCTAACACAGTCCTAAGCAGTTTATTATTTAAACCGTGACCGGATTTGTATGCGCTGAAATCACCTAAAATATTATAACCACACATAAATAAGTCACCGATTGCATCAAGCATTTTATGGCGAACCAATTCATCTTTAAAACGCAAGCCTTCTTCATTCAAAATACGGTATTCATCTAATACGATAGCATTATCCAAACTACCGCCTAAAGCTAAACCGATTGATTGTAGATATTCTACGTCTTTCATAAAAGTAAAGGTTCTTGCACGACTTAATTGTTGAATAAAATGTTGTGCTGAAAACTCCATTTTATAGTTACGCACATCTTTAGTAATCATAGGGTGCGTAAAATCAATGGTAAAATCTAATTTAAAACCGTTATAAGGCTTAAACTCAGCCCATTTATCCCCTTCTTCAACACGTACATTATGTTTAATACGGATGAATTTTTTAGTAGCATCCTGCTCTTCGATGCCGGCGTCAAGTAATAAATAGATAAACGGGCTTGCACTGCCGTCCATAATCGGAATTTCAGCCGCATTCACTTCTACAATAAGGTTGTCTAAGCCTAGTGATGCCATTGCTGCATTTAAATGCTCTACCGTTGAGATACGTACTCCGTCATCGTTAATCATACAGGTACATAAAGTAGTATCACGAATAGAATCCGCACTTGCAGGAAAATAAACGACAGGATCGAGATCCGTACGCGCATAAATAATTCCTGTATTGGCTGGCGCAGGACGCAGAGTTAGCGTCACTTTTTTGCCGCTATGCAAGCCAATACCGGTTACTTTAGTCGCTTGTTTAAGGGTTCTTTGTTTAATCATATCGTTTCCTTATTTCCCCAATGGTATTTTACTGACCATTTCTCATAAACCCGGGAATCGAGCTCGGGGAAAACATTTGAGAACTATCTACTTGTTGCGGTTTTTGCGCAGATTGTTGCTGCTGTTGCTGCTGCCCAAACTGATTTTGTTGTGGGTAACCACTCATAAAACCGGATTGCTGCTGATATCCACCTTGATGATGCATTGGTTGTTGCTGAGGATAGCCCTGCTGTTGAACCGGTTGCATTTTTGGTGGCATATGTAATGTTTCATCCGGTTGACCAATACCGGTCGCCACTAAAGTTACACGAATTTTACCTTCCATTTCAGGATAAAATGCTGAACCGAAAATAATAGCAGCATCAGGATCCGCAAAGCTAGTTACATATTCCATAATAGTGTTTACTTCTGCAAGTTCAATATCTAAACCTGAAGAAATATTTACTAAAATGCCTTTTGCACCGGATAAATCCACATCTTCCAATAATGGGCTGGCAACAGCTTCTTTTGCAGCATTTTCAGCTCGGTTTTCACCTTCTGCAATACCTGTTCCCATCATAGCGCGTCCCATTTCCGACATCACTTTTTTCACATCGGCAAAGTCAACGTTAACCAAACCTTCCGAAGTAATCATATCGGTAATACCTAGTACTGCATTGCGTAATACATCATTAGCAACACCAAAAGCTTCATTAAATTTAACGTTTTTAGGCAATACTTTTAATAATTTGTCGTTTTGAATGATAATGAGAGAATCAACATGTTTAGCCAGTTCGCGAATACCTTGATCTGCGTATCCTGAACGTTTTTTACCTTCAAAGGAAAAAGGTTTAGTAACAATACCTACTGTCAATGCACCTTGACTTTTTGCAATTTCCGCGATGACTGGGGCTGCACCGGTACCGGTACCACCACCCATACCGACTGCAATAAACACCATGTCCGCACCGGCAATCATATTGCTTAAGGCTTCACGGTCTTCTTCTGCCGCCTGATGACCAACATTCGGGTCTGCGCCGGCACCTAATCCTTTAGTTACGCTTGCACCTATTTGAATTGTATTACGCACTGCACTACTACGTAATACTTGCGCATCAGTATTAACTGAAAAAAACTCAACGCTCCCAACATCTGTTTGGGTACTGCTTACCATGTGATTAAGCGCATTACCGCCGCCGCCGCCGACACCGATAACTTTAATTACCGCATCTTGAGTTGCTTCGTAAATAGGTTCAAACATTCTTGATTCTCCCTAAATGTGCTGATAACAGATCAACACTCATTAAAAACTTGATTTTGCCCAATTATAAACTTTCTTAACACCACGACCAAAAATATCAATAATGCCACCGACTTTCTCACCGATTTCACCGCTTGAACTATTATCAGCATCGTTGTAATGACTATATTGCAAAAGTCCTAATACCGTTGCATATTGTGGTTTATTCACATAATCCGTTAATCCGGTAATATTTAACGGGTAACCGACACGAACCTGTGAACCAAATACAGATTTTGCACATTCTACAATATCTTCAATTTGAGAACCACCACCAGTTAAAACAATTCCCGCAATTAATTCTTGTTTTATACCTTTTTGTGACAACTCACTACGTAATTGTATTAATTGTTCGACGACAAGCCCCAATAAATCGTTATAACATTGAGCCGTGACTTTAGACAATTGTTCTTTAGTAAAAGTTCTTGGCATTCTGCCGCCAAGCCCGGCTACATCAATTTTCTTCTCAGGGAAATGGGTAGGAGGAGTAATTGCACTACCGTATTGTACTTTTATATTTTCAGCCTCATTACGAGAAGCCGCAAACATCTGAGCAATATAGTCCGTCACATTATTACCGCCGAAGGGGATAACTTTACTAAAACGCAAAGCACCATCGGTATAAACCAGCACATCCATCGTACCGCCACCAATATCAATTAAACAAACGCCTAATTCTCTTTCATCATCAGTCAATACGGAATAACTGGATGCCAAACCCGAAAAAACGATTTGATCGATTTTTAATTTACTGCGCTCCACCGCATTTTTCAAATTACGCAGCCAATCATTATGACATGCAATTAAGTGCGCCTGAGCCTGTAAGCGCATACCGGACAAACCCAACGGGTTTTTAGTTGCGGGCAATCTGTCTACTCGATATTCCTGAGGGATAATATGTAATGTTTCTAATCCGTCAGGTAATTTTACCGAACGGGCAATATGAATCGCATTATCCAAATCTTCAGGATTCACTGCCCCGGTAAGCGGAACTGTGCCACTCTCATTTAAAGCGGTAATATGCGGACCGGAAAGTGCTAACGTCACGCCCATAATCTTACAATCCGAAACAGACTCCGCTTCTTCAATAGCTCGTTGAATGGAGCTTACCGTAGCATCAAGATCAACGACGCCACCGCCATATACGCCTTTTGACGGACTAACCCCCGAACCGATTACATTAATAACGCCGTCGGGTAATACTTCCCCTACAACCGCTACTACTTTATGAGTACCGATTTCTAAGCCAACAACTATTTTAGATTCTGCTACTTTTGTCATGATTAATTATGTTTGCGAATAATAAATTATTTAATACTAAACCCTACGGATGCTCCGTGCTCATAACGGAGATCTACATAGGACAACCGTTTTCCTTCCGGAATTTCAATTTCCGGGAATATTGTTACAAAGCGATCTATTTTCGGGAGCCAGTTTCCACGACCTAACCTCAATTCTACGCCGTTATCTAACGTAATAGTCCAAGAGCCTCGACTATTCATTGCAATTGAAGCCAACTCTAAATTACGCGATTTCAGGTCATGCTGTATTTTTGACCAAGCCTCTAATACTACTTTGCTTTCGGAGTCAGGACCGGCTAATACCGGCAGCCCGCTTCCGTCAAAACGCCCTTTGGGCAAACTGAATACCACGCCTTGATCGGAAAGATATTGTTCTTTATTCCAAAGAGCGACGGGACGATGCTCCAATAATGTAATACTTAAACGATCAGGATAAACCTTTCTCACTACAACGTCTTTAATCCAAGAAACCGCTAAAAACTTATCTTTAACTTCTTGAATATCTTGTTCAAAATAGCCTTTCAACAGAGGTTCTTTCGATAAGATTTCACGAATATCCGTATTTGTTGTAAATTGAGTTTTATGAGTCAGCGCATACGATTTAATCGGTGTTTTATCTAATCTGGCTAACCAATTCGACCAATTATTATAAATTACATAAATAAAAACGGCACATAATAGCACAATAATCGGCTTAATAAACATTAACCAATTTGTACTATTTTTCGGCTTACTCAAATTTGTTCGAATCACCGAAGTCGGTTTTTTACGAAAAACCACCGCCATTAAACACTTAACTCCAATACACGCTCAACTAAACGCTCAAAACTGTAACCGACAGTTGCTGCAGATTTAGGGAAAATACTGTGGCTTGTCATACCTGGGCTTGTATTCACTTCAACCAAACGGAAATTGCCTTTTGCATCTTCCATGACATCAATTCTGCTCCACCCACGACAACCCACTACATCATAAGCCTGTTTAACCAACTTGGCGACTTCTGCTTGACGTTCGTCATTTAATACCGGACAAATATATTGGGTATTGTCCGAAATATATTTTGCATGATAATCATAGAATTCGCCTTCCGGGATGATTTGCACCGCCGGCAAAACCTCACCGTCAAGTACCGGCACGGAGTATTCTGCACCAGCCAAGTTCTCTTCCACTAAGACGATAGCATCATATTTTAACGCTTCCTCAATTGCCGGAAGGAGTTGCTCGGCTGTCTTCACTTTGCTGACACCAACGCTTGAACCTTCACTGGCAGGTTTAACAAAGAGAGGTAAACCCAATTTTGCAATAATTTCGTCACAACTGACCGCTTGTCCGCGCTGCACAACTACCATGTCGGCCGTCGGCAGACCTATTGCATTCCATAATAATTTGGTACGAAATTTATCCAACGTAATTGCCGAAGCCATCACACCGCAACCGGTATAAGGAATACCAAGCTGTTCCAATGCTCCTTGTAATACACCGTTTTCACCAATACCGCCGTGCAAAATATTAAACACGCGCTGAATACCTTTTTCTTTTAGTTTTTCAATCGGAAATGTTTTAGTATCAATCGCTTCTACGTTATAGCCCAAACTTTGTAATGCGCTGACTACCGCCGCGCCTGAATTCAGTGATACTTCACGTTCGGCAGAAACACCACCAAACAATACCGCAATTTTTTCGTTTTTTAAGCTCATTCTCTTTTACCTTACCACCTGTTAACTCAAGCTTCCTACTTATGCTAAAAACGCTTGTATCAGGCTTATATTTCTATTAATTTTTCCAACTTGCTGCCAAATCACGTGAAAGTTTACTCACATTTCCCGCCCCTTGAGCCAAAATCAGGTCACCATCATGAATAATTCGATCAAGCACTTCACCTAATTGCGTACTGTCGGACACCAAAATCGGATCAACTTTACCCAAATTACGGATTGAACGACATAATGCCTTACTATCCGCCCCGACAATCGGCGCTTCCCCCGCTGCATACACGTCTAACATGACCAAAGCGTCCACCTGTGAAAGCACCTGCACAAAATCATCGAACAAATCACGAGTCCGTGAATAACGATGTGGTTGGAATACCATAACCACACGTTTGTTTTCCCAACCTTGACGGGCAGCTTTGATAGTCACATCTACTTCCGTTGGATGATGACCGTAATCATCAACCAACATTACTTTACCATTCGGACGAATAAATGAACCTAATTGATCAAAACGACGCCCCGCACCTTGGAAATTCGCCAGTGCGGCTAAAATTGCTTCATTACCGAGCCCTTCTTCTTTTGCGACGGCCAATGCCGCAGTCGCATTGAGCGCATTATGTTTACCCGGTACGTTAAGTAATACTTCAATACGTTCACCAGACGGGCAAATAACGGAATAATGTCCTTGAAAACCGGTTTGTTGATAATCTTCGATACGATAATCCGCTTTTTCACTAAAGCCATAGCTAATAACTTGACGACCAACTTTCGGTGCAATTTCCATCACGACCGCATCATCGGCGCACATTACCGCTAAACCGTAAAACGGCAAGTTACGTAAAAAGCGCACGTAAGTCTCTTTCATTTTTTCAAAATCACCACCATAAGTATCCATATGATCCGGCTCAATATTCGTTACTACCGACACCATTGGCTGTAAATGTAAGAAAGACGCATCACTTTCGTCTGCTTCTGCGATCAAATAACGGCTTGCGCCTAAATGGGCATTTTTTCCGGCTGATTTCACCAAACCACCGTTTACAAAAGTCGGGTCAAGCCCCGCTTCTGTATAAATCATGGATAACATTGCGGTTGTTGTCGTTTTACCATGCGTACCGGCAACCGCAATACCATGACGGAAACGCATAATTTCCGCCAACATTTGTGCGCGTTGAATAACTGGAATACGCAACGCTTTTGCCGCAACCACTTCAGGATTGCTGTCATTAATCGCACTGGAAATAACAACCACACTTGCTCCGGCAACATTATCACCTTGGTGACCGAAATAAATTTTCGCCCCTGCTTTAGCTAAACGTTGAGTGACCGGACCGTCGGCAATATCCGAACCACTGATTTTATACCCTTCGTTTAATAGAACTTCAGCGATACCGCTCATGCCCGCACCGCCAATCCCGACAAAGTGAATTTGGTTTACACGGCGCATTTCCGGTACAAGTGTTTTGATTTCATCTTGGAAATTTTTCATTGTTATTACCTTATGTTATTACAAGCGGTCTGTTTGCAAGCTTAATTTGCAAATCTCCGTTCCTAACTGACCGCTTGTACTAAAAAATATTAATTTGCTTCTTGAGTGATCACTTCAGCAACACGCTTGGCTGCAAGCGGTGTCGACTTTTGGCGCGCTTTCACTGCCATTTCAGTGAGTAAACGGCGATCCGCCACTAACGGTTGCAGAGCCTTCAATAAACTTTCCGGAGAAAAATCTTTTTGTTCGATAATAATCGCCGCTCCGGCTTGTGCCAAATATTCGGCATTTAAAAATTGTTGGCGATCTTTATGTTGAAACGGCACAAAAACAGCAGGCAACCCGGCAGCGGCAATTTCACATACCGTTAATGCGCCGGAACGACAAATCACTAAATCCGCCCATTCATAAGCGGCTTTCATATCATCGATAAATTCGCTGGCGATACCATTACCGGTTGCTTGATAAACTTGTTCGACGCCCTCTAATTTGCCTTTACCGACCTGATGGCTGATAAAGACGCTTTCCCCTAAACGTTTTGCAACTTCCGGCACGGTTTTATTAATGACCATTGCCCCTTGGCTGCCTCCCATCGCCAAAATATTGATCGGATAACCTTTTTCAGCGAAACGTTGCTCCGGCGGTGCAATGTGAAAAAGATCTTGTCTTACCGGATTGCCGACCACTTCCGCATTAGGAAATGCCGATGGAAACGCTTGTAACGTTTTACGGGCAATTTTGGACAACCATACATTGGTCAAGCCTGCTACTGCATTTTGCTCATGAAGAATAATCGGCACACCGCATAATTTTGCCGCAATACCGCCCGGACCTGACACATAGCCCCCCATTCCCAATACCGCATCAGGTTGGTAATTTTTGATGATTTTACGCGCTTGTAATACCGCACGGAAAATCGCAAATGGAGCGGTAAGTAATGCTTTAATCCCTTTACCTTTCAAACCTGAAATCTGAATAAACTCAATCGGGATACCGTGTTTCGGCACTAAATCTGCTTCCATACGATCTTGAGTTCCTAACCAGCGGATTTCCCAACCTTGCTGCTGTAACTCACGGGCAACGGCAATGGCGGGGAAAACATGCCCGCCTGTTCCGCCTGCCATAACTAATAATTTCTTTGCCACTTTTTATTATCCTAATACTAATCGTCAATTAAATGAGCGTGTCCCACTTTCGCCAGACGGTTTTCATGATCTATTCTTAATAACACCGCAATGGCAATCGACATAATCACTAAACTTGACCCACCATAACTTACCAATGGAAAAGTTAATCCTTTGGTCGGTAATAGTCCGGAAGCCACGCCAAGATTTACAAAGCCTTGAATAAAAATCCAAACGCCGATACCAAAGGCAAAAAAACCTTTAAAACGTTGCTCTAAAATTAATGCTTCACGGCTGATTTTCAGTGCACGTAACGTTAAGGCAGTCAATAACAGTACAATCACGCCGATGCCGAATAAGCCAAATTCTTCACCAACCACGGCCATTACAAAGTCCGTGTGAGCTTCCGGTAAATATTCTAATTTTTGTACAGAATTACCTAATCCTCTTCCCCACCATTCTCCCTGACCAAATGCCATTTGTGAGTTGGATAATTGGAAACCGTCACCATAAGCGTCGGCAAAAGGATCCATAAAGGACGTTACACGTTTTAAACGATATTCGGAACTCAATACCAAAAACGCAAACGCTAATCCGCCGGTAATCACTAATAAGAGGAACTGGAACTTTCGCGCTCCCATAATAAACAACATTGCAAACGTGAGAACAAATAATACCGCTGTACTACCTAAATCAGGTTGCAATAACAGTAATATACTAAACAGCCCTAAAATCACCATTGGTCGGACAAAACTAAAACTTCTGGTACGCATTTCATCAAATTTACGCACATAAAAACTAGAGAAATAACAAATTACCGCTAATTTTGCCAATTCTGCCGGTTGGAAGTTAATGGGACCAATCGGAATCCAACGAGTCGCCCCGTTTACGTTTTTACCGACGAATAAGGTTGCCAGCAACAAACCTAAAGAAATAACGAAAAACCAGCCGTTAAATCGCTCCCAACGTTCGCTCGGTACCTGTACAAAGAATGCACAAGCACAAATTGCCGCAATAACATACAGACCGTCACGAACAGCAAAGTGAAACGGATCATTATACAAACGGGTACTGATCGGAATGGAGGCCGATGTTACCATCACTAAGCCAATCATCAGTAACACGATAAACAGCCAAATCAAACTGCGATCATAAAGAGCATTCGGAGGGGTTAAATTCGTCCACTTTGCCCATTCCTGTTTCACACTCTCAAGCATTAGGAGACTACTCCCTGCGCAAGTTCGGCAAATTGTTTACCTCGTACTTCAAAATTCGGGAATTGATCCAAACTAGCGCACGCAGGTGAAAGCAAAACCATATCACCCGCTTTCAATTGCGGACGAATCGCTTCTACCGCCTCTTTCATCGTTTCAATCAACACGCTTCGTTCACTTAATTGCGCGAGCTGCGCACCATCTTTACCGAAGCAGTAGCAAATAATATTTTCTTTATTAATCAAAGGTTTCAATTCAGTGAAATCGGCATCTTTACCATCACCGCCCAACAATAAATAGAGCGTTCCATCCACTTTTAAGCCGTTCAACGCTGCTACTGTACTGCCGACATTAGTCGCTTTAGAATCATTAATCCAACGCACTCCGTCATGAGTCGCTACAGGCTGGAAACGGTGCTCCAAACCACAATAACTTTTCAGGGCTTTCACAATACCTTCGCGCGGAACGCCTGCCGCTTCAGCCAACGCTATTGACGCTAAAGCGTTCATCTCATTATGGCGACCTTTAATTACCATCTCTTTTATCGCAATTATCGGCTCTTCACCGGAATACAGTACCCCATCACGGACACTGTAATCTGCCTCATGTTCTGCAAATTTACGCAAAGATCCGACCGCTTGTAACGGGTAAGTTTGCGGATCCTCACCGTTTACAATGATATGTTCCGCATTTTCATAAATGTTGAGCTTCGCTTGGCGATAATCTGCAATACTGTCGTAACGATCCATGTGATCTTCACTCAGATTTAAAATCGTCGCCGATTTTGCTTTTAATGAATGGGTTGTTTCTAATTGAAAACTTGAAAGTTCAAGCACATAGAGATCATAATCGCCACTCAATAAACTTAAAGCCGGCACACCGATATTACCGCCCATACCAACTTTAATTCCCGCCTGTTTCGCCATTTCGGTCGTTAAAGTCGTCACGGTACTTTTACCGTTTGAACCGGTAATCGCAATAATCGGCGCTTTTGCTTCACGACAAAACAACTCAATATCGCCCACCACTTCAATGCCTGATCGAATAGCTTGCTGAATTTCAGGTGTAGCAATCGCAAGCCCCGGACTGATTACAATCAGATCAGAGGCAAGTAACCATTCAAGATTAAGACTTCCGGTATGTAGCGGAATATCTTTCGCCAACTTATCTGCACCGGCAGGCTGCTGACGGGTATCAATGACCTGTACTTTTGCCTTTTTCTCTACTAAAAAATCGACACAAGATAAGCCGGTTTTTCCTAAGCCGATAACCGTTACTAATTTGTCTTGATATTGATTTTGCATATTTTATTCTCTTCCAATTTTTTGAATTTGGCGGATAAAACCCACCATGCAAATTTTTAACGCAGTTTTAATGTCACCAATCCAATCAACACTAACATTAATGTGATAATCCAGAAACGGACGATAACACGAGGTTCCGGCCAGCCTTTCAGTTCAAAGTGATGATGAATCGGTGCCATACGGAAAATACGTTTTTGGCGAAGCTTATAAGAACCGACCTGTAAAATTACCGACAAAGCTTCCACCACAAATACACCGCCCATTACAACTAACAGTAATTCCTGACGAACCAATACTGCAATGACACCCAAAGCACCGCCCAGTGAAAGTGAGCCGACATCGCCCATAAAGACTTGTGCCGGATAGGTGTTAAACCACAAAAAGCCTAAACCAGCCCCAATAATTGCGGTACATAAAATCACCAATTCACTGCTATATTTGATATAAGGAATATGTAAGTATTGAGCAAAATTATAGTTCCCCGTCGCCCAAGCGATAAGTGCAAATGCACCCGCTACCATAATGATCGGCACGATCGCCAAGCCGTCTAAACCGTCGGTTAAGTTCACTGCATTACTGGTGCCGACAATGACAAAATAGGTCAATACAATGTAGAACAAGCCAAGTTGCGGCATCACATCTTTGAAAAATGGCACAACGAGCTGAGTTGCAGCGGTATCTTTTCCAATCGCATACATACCAAAAGCAGAAATCAATGCAATGACCGACAACCAAAAATATTTCCAACGGGCAATCAAACCATCGGTGCTTTTACGCGAAATTTTCCAATAATCATCAACAAAACCAACAACGCCATAGCCTAACAAAATAAATAATACAAACCAAACATAAGGATTTCTCAAATCCGCCCAAAGTAAAGTACTCGCACCAATCGCAAATAGAATCATTACCCCGCCCATTGTCGGCGTGCCGCGTTTTTTGTAGTGGCTTTCCGGACCATCGTGGCGAACTTCTTGACCGAATTTTAAAATTTGTAAGCGACGAATCACCGTCGGACCAATCCATAAACCAATAATCAGCGCAGTTAATAACGCCATAATTGAACGGAAAGTAATATAGGACACCACATTAAACGCAGTATTAAACTGCACAAGATACTCAGCTAGCCAAACTAACATTGCTAAATCCTTAAAAGAACAAAAAATAAAAAATCTAAAAAACTCGAGTTAAATGCCTAAGGAACGACATAATGCAGCCACTAACTCTTCCATCTTACGGCTACGAGAGCCTTTTACTAATAATACAAGCGGTCGGTTTTGCGCAATTTTTTGCAAAATAATCGGCAAAAGAAAATCATGCATCGCCGTTTTATCCGTAAAATGATGTGCCGAATTGTGACTGATTACCCGGCTTTCATTCCCGAAACTCACCACTAAATCCAGCTCTGCATCAGCAACGAAATCCGCGACATCTTGATGACAAGCCGCACTTTCTTTGCCCAATTCCGCCATATCTCCGACCGCCAAAATGCGGAAAGCCGGATAATTTTTCAACACCGACACTGCCGATTTCATCGAATCGACATTGGCGTTGTAACTGTCATCAATGAACAGCACATTTTGATTGATTTCTATCGGATAAAGACGCCCTTTTACCGCCGAACGCTGTTCTAATCCTGCTTTCACTGCAAGTAAGTCAGCGCCCACTGCCATCGCTAAAGAAGCTGCCGCCAAGGCATTACTGACATTATGCGCCCCCAAATAAGGCAAATTGATCTCCATTTCCCCTTGCGGCGAATGCAGCACAAAACGCGAACCGTTTAGCAGCAATTCCACATTTTCCGCCCAATAATCAGCGTAAGAATCTTTATCTTCACCGCTATAACTGAACGATTGTAACGGATGATCACCAATTTCTTTCTGCCACTGCGGGTAATAATGAGCAAGGTTAACAATCGCAATACCTTCCGGTTTTAAACCGCGATAAATCTCGCCTTTTGCTTGCGCTACGCCTTGTAATGAACCAAAACCTTCCAAGTGAGCGGGTGCTACGTTATTGACTAAACAAGCGTCCGGCTGAGCAATCGCCGTGGTATAGGCGATTTCACCGATATGGTTGGCACCTAATTCAATGACAGCAAACCGATGTTGCGGAGTCAAACGCAATAACGTCATCGGCACACCCAAATCGTTATTAAGATTACCAAAGGTATAAAGCACTTCATCTTCGCAAGCGGTCACTTTTTGCAAGATTTTTGCAGTCATCTCTTTTACGGTCGTTTTACCTGAAGAACCTGTCATCGCGACGGTTTTCGGATTTAACTCCGCTTTAAGCCATTTTGCCAGTTCGCCAAGAGCCAAGCGGGTATCTTCCACAATAATTTGCGGCACATTCACCGCCAATTCACGCTCAACGACTAAGGCGACACAGCCTTGTTCAATCGCTTTTTCCACATAATCGTGAGCATCAAATTTTTCGCCTTTTAATGCAAAAAATAAACCTTTTTCAACCGCTTGACGGGTGTCTGTACTGACGTTTTCAACAATAATCTCGCTACTACCGAGTAGTTTACCCTTTAGGATTTGGGCGAGTTGTTGGGTGGTTTGTTGTATCATTTATTACCTTATTTGTATTAACCCACCATACTAGATATGGTTCGGTAGAAATTAAAGGCATAGTTCATGCCGTAGGTCATCACCATCATCACAGCGACGATGTTAATGACGAAAAAGAACATCACCACTTTAGCATTACCTTCTTGCCAAAATAACTTCACCGTTTGCCAAAAACTCAGCGGTGTGTTGACTTCTATATTCTGCAATTCTTGTAAAGCTTTTAATGCTTTCTTAGCAAATGAGGCGATATTAACCGCCATAGTGCTGATTGCAATAAAGAGTGATCCTAAAGAAAACAACACCATGCCTACTTTTTCAAGGCTCCAATTTGGATTCTCTAATTCAGGCAATCCAAAAAACGCCAAAGAAAGAAAAAGTACCGTTGGAGTAAGATTCCTTAAAAATCCTAAATAATCGTCACCTAATTTAAAAATAAAGGCAGTAATCGTAATTCTTTGTTTATTCATCGATCCTAGCCAAGAAATTTTTTCGCCCATTCTTGATCCGAAAAGTGATATTTCTTCGTGCCAATAATTTGGTAATCTTCATGTCCTTTACCCGCAATTAAAATCACATCTTTTGGCTCGGCTTGGGCGATCGCTTGTTCAATAGCATATTGGCGAATATGCATAGACTGTACCGCTTTTGGTTTGCGGAAACCTTTCATAATATCGTTAAAAATCACATCAGGATCTTCGGTACGTGGGTTGTCATCGGTCACAATCACTCTGTCTGCTAACTGTTCGGCAATGCGAGCCATTAACGGGCGTTTACCGGAATCTCTGTCACCACCACAGCCGAAAACACACCATAAATTACCGTCACAATGTAAACGCGCTGCCTCCAACGCTTTTTCCAATGCATCCGGAGTATGTGCGTAATCAACAATCACCATCGGCATTTCGGCATCGGTTTCGCTGACCAAGCACTCCATACGCCCGCTCACACCGCTAAGCTGTGGTGCAGTTTCAATTAATTTTGCCAAATCATAGCCTAAAGCCAATAAACCGCCGAGTGCAGTCAACAGATTGCTGACATTAAAAACGCCGATTAAACGGCTCTCCAATTTGCCTTTTCCCCAAGAAGAGTCAAAAGTAATGGTTGCGCCTTTTAAGGTAAATTCGACCGTTTGTGCCTGAACCCATCGCTGTTGTGATAATTTATTTTTAGGATCGATGCTGATCGCCACCGCTTCCGGTAATTTCGCTAACCATTCACGTCCGATTTCATCATCGGCATTAATCACCTGCTGTTTGGAAGTCAGTTCACTGAACAGGCGAAATTTTGCCTGCGCGTACTCTTCCATGCTGTTGTGGTAATCAAGATGATCACGACTTAAATTGGTAAATAACGCTAAATCAAAATCTAATGCTTCGGCTCGATGCTGTACCAAGCCGTGGGAAGAAACTTCCATTGCACAAAAATCTGCGCCTTGTTCGACAAAACGGGCCAAATTATGCTGAATTTCAATAGCTGAACCGGTAGTGTTTACCGCTTCTTGTACTTGTCCGTATAACCCGTTCCCGATAGTCCCCATTACCGCAGATTTCCCGCCGAGTAAATTATTCCATTGAGCGAAAAGTTGAGCCGTGGTAGTTTTACCGTTGGTGCCGGTAATGCCGACTAACGTCAGTTTCTTGGAAGGTTCGCCATAAAATGCACCGGCGACGGCAGAAAGAATTTGTGGAAGGTTTGGCACGGAAAGGACTTTACAAGCGGTACGATCCGCATTGAATTTTGCAAATTTCGGCTCTAATTCAACTGCTTGTTGAGGCGCATTCGCCTCGGCTAACACTAATTTTGCCCCTTGTGCAATGGCTTTTTCAATAAATTGGCGACCATCAACCTGATGCCCTTTTAAGGCGACAAATAAGTCACCTTGCTGAACTTGGCGGCTGTCTAAAGTCATATTATTTAAATCGGTCAGTTCAGTCCAAGTTGTCAGTTCCGGGAAAAAAGGAAGTAAACGGTTCATTATTGCCTCTGTTATCTTATATTGATGCAACGATGTTGGTTGCACCGAATTTTCTGCTGTTTTAAAAACGCTCAAGGCACGAGCAATGCTCGCGCCGAGATATTTGTACTAGTTTGTTTGATGTCCCCGAATTTCCCTTACGGCACTTTTCATATCCTCCGTCAGGTTATCGGGTTTTATATTACGTGCCTTAAGTGTATAGCCCATAATGCTTGAAAATAACGGTGCGGAAATTGCTCCACCATAATAGGCACCAGCTTTCGGTTCATTAATCAGTACGACTAAAGCAAAACGCGGATCGCTCGCCGGCGCAATACCTGCAGTGTAAGCGATATATTTTTCAACATATCTGCCTTTTTCCAATTTACGCGCCGTACCGGTTTTGATTGCTACACGGAAACCGTCTACCGCCGCTCGCGCACCACCCTCACCTTTATGGGCGACACTTTCCATCATATGAACCACTTCACGGGTAATTTTTTCAGGAAGTACACGCTCACCAATCACCGGAGGATCGACTTTAGTAATCGAAAGTGGACGATAAATCCCAAAGCTTCCTAATGTTGCATAAGCTCTTGCTAACTGTAACGGTGTGACATTCAAACCGTAACCGTATGCCATAGTGGCTCGCTCAATTTCCGCCCAACGTTTGCGGTCACCGTTTGAACCGCGTTGCTCACCTAGCCCTAATCCAGTATCTTTACCAAAACCGACTTTAGAATAGGTATCCACTAATGCAGTTGAAGGCATACGCAAAGCTAAACGGCTCACACCAATGTTACTCGATTTTTGCAAAATACCGGTCAAACTTAAACTTTCACGCGGTGCAACGTCTTTGATCGTATGCCCGTTTACCACAAACGGACGAGTGTTGATTACTTCACTCAGATAAGTGACTTTATTTTGTAAAGCCGTTAATACTACCAATGGTTTAACCGTCGAACCCGGTTCAAAGGTATCGGTAATTGCTCGGTTACGCGCTAATTCCGATTTGAATTCACTTCGATTATTCGGATTGAACGACGGTGCGTTTGCCATTGCCAACACTTCGCCGGTTTGAATGTCAACCAAAACCGCCGTACCTGACTCTGCTTTATTTTCAATTACGGCTTTTTTGATTTCACGATAAACCATTGATTGCAGTTCTTCGTCAATGCTTAGTATTACATCTTGCGCATCATATTTTTTCTCATCACGCACATTTTCAATCACATTACCGCGTGCATCCTTACGGATAATTTTTTTACCGTCTTTACCAATCAATAATGAATTAAAACTACGTTCTAAACCTTCACTACCGTTTTTATCGTCTTTATCGGTGAAGCCGACTAATTGCGAGACTTCCTCTGCCAACGGATAAAATCGACGAGATTCAATTTTTAACACTAATCCATTAATTTTTAAGGCTTTTGCATAATCCGCCATCGTTTCTGATTCATGACGTGAAATATAAAAAAAGCGATCATCTGAAGCCTCATATAATTTGTCCATTAAGGCGTTATATTTCATCCCCAAACCTTTAGCGAGTTCTTGCATTTTCTCACGATCAAGGGATGCGGCTGAGTTTTCAGCATAGATGAAAGCAGAGTCCGGATTATTACGTACTTTCGCAATTAATTCGTTATAATCCAAGCCTGTAGAACGGGCAAGTAAGGTCCAATAACCTTCATTTTTTGTATTCAAAATAACCCGCGGATCATACTTTTTCTCTTTCTTTTTGCTATCGGTTTTACTTTTAATAAAATTATTTACACTTGCTTCTATTTTTCCTGCAGACACGCCCATTTCCATCGCCAATTTACGCCATTGATCTTTGTTGCGTCGCAACTTAGTATCAAAATATTCTTTCGGATCAATGGTAATTGAATACATCGGCACGCTGATAGATAATACCCGACCGTTACGATCTAAAATCTTGCCCCGTGTAAAAGGAAGCTCTGTCGTGCGAAGAGAACGGTCATTTGCCTCAGAAATTAAACGTGCTGAATCCGTCACTTGTAGAAAGAAGCTTTGAGCGATCAATGCAACAACCATTACGGCAATAAAGACATAAACCATCCAAAAACGCGAAGGTAAGAAACTCGGCTCGCTTTTAATACTTGCCGCTTTTTGTGATTCTAACGCCGATACCTCTTTTTTTGGCTTAAACTTAACTGACTTTCTCATTGTTACTCTACTAAGATAATTTCTTGTGATTTTTGAACAGGCTGTAAACCGAATTTTTCAGCGACCGCTTCAATTCGGGATTTTTGGCTTCTGGAATTTTCTTCTAGTTGTAAATGTATATATTGGCTTTCCAATTTTTGATGTATTTGAGCTAACTTTCCTTGCTCTGCCGTTAATAAACGGGTGTGATGAGTGAGCCAAATTGTTGCAATTGCACTTACAATCACCCCCACCAATAAAATTAGAGCAACTTTATTGTGGCTGGTTAAATCGTCTAAGATAATTTGACGTAACGGATAGCGTTCATTTGACATTATCTTTTCTCCGCAACTCTAAGCACGGCACTACGTGAGCGAGGGTTCGCATCAATTTCCGCATCACTTGGCATAATTGCTTTACCAATTGTTTTCAAAGGAATATTTTTATTTAATTCACTTTCTAAAATCGGTAATCCTTTCGGCACACTTTCCCCTTTACTCTGTTTTCGCATAAATTGTTTTACCATTCGATCTTCGAGAGAATGGAAACTGATAATGGATAAACGCCCTTCCGGCGCCAACACCTTTACTGCCGATTGCAAGATTTTTTCAAGTTCATCTAATTCGCTATTAATAAAAATACGGATTGCTTGAAAAGAACGCGTTGCCGGATGTTTATGTTTATCCTTAAACGGCACGGCGTCGGCAATAATTTGCGCGAGTTGTAATGTGCTTGAAATCTTCTCATTTGCAAATTTATTGAAAGAAACGACCGCTTGTGCGATACGTTTTGCAAAACGTTCCTCTCCAAACTCTTTTAATACCCAAGCGAGATCTTCAACACTCACTTGCGCCAACCATTCCATTGCGGATAAGCCTTTGGTAGTATCCATTCTCATATCCAACGGACCGTCTCGCATAAAGCTAAAGCCGCGTTCCGCTTCGTCAAGCTGTGGAGATGAAACACCTAAATCCAATAAAATACCGTCAACTTTACCGATCAGCTGTTGCTCTTCACAGATTTGCGGAATCTCTGAAAATGTGGTGTGAATGATCTGAAAACGAGGATCGTCAATAGTTTGTGCTTCTGCGATCGCTCTCGGATCACGATCGATTGCGATTAAGCGACCTTTTTCTCCCAATTTACTCAGAATCAGACGAGAATGTCCTCCTCGTCCAAAAGTACCGTCAATATAGATACCGTTTGGCTGAATATTTAATCCATCAACGGCTTCATGTAATAATACCGTGATGTGTTTTTGGGTATCGCTCATCTTATTATTTTCCAATCTCTACGTTTTCTAATGACTACAAAGAGAGATTTTTTAACGCATCACAATTCAGCATTTCCGCCGAACTGCCTAAAGCAAGATCTTCGGCAATTTGTGATTGCCATTGTTTGTCTTGCCAAATTTCAAATTTATTTAACTGCCCGACCAACATAATGTGTTGTTCTAATTCTGCATGTTGACGTAGCGCCGGACTTAATAAAATACGTCCTGCCGAATCCATTTCACATTCCGTAGCAAAACCTTGCATCACTCGCTGAATTCGACGCTGCATCGGATCAAAGTTAGAAAGCGCTAAAAGTTTTTGCTCAACAATTTCCCATTCATGTAACGGATAAAGCAGTAGACAAGGTTGGCGAATATCCACCGTACAAATCAATGCACCTTGATGTTTTTCAAGCAATTCTGCACGGTAACGCGTTGGAATTGCCAAGCGCCCTTTGCTATCCAAATTGATTGAAGCTGCTCCACGAAACATGACTGCCGTACCTTAAAATCGATCCTTTAACGTTAATATTGATGTTAAGAAATGAAAAAAGTTCTCCACAAAACACCACTTTTTACCACTTTTTTGGAATTCTATCGATTTAACATTAGAGGAGCAAGCTGTTTTCAAAAATAAACGAGATAAATCTTAAAAACGGCGTCGAATGAAATGGTTAAAAAGTGAAAAAAGAAAAAATAAATAGATGAGGCAATTAATGATTATTTTTTATTCAACATAAAAATGACGGTAATTTATACACTGTACTATGCCTATAAAAAAACCTCCTGATACAATATAGGAGGTTTTAATAATATATAAATTTAATTAATCACTACTATATTCAGTAGGTTAGATAAATTTAACCGCCAAAATTTGCCGGTAAATTCTTTAACATATCAGTCCAAATTGACGTACTCATTTGGCGATTAAGCGCCATACAATTTGCAGCTCTAACCGGATCATTACTTTCACAAGCGGCTTTGAGCTCCTGATAAAAAGCAAAGATTAATTGACGCGATCTCGGTTCAGCAAAAAATAGTGTGGCTATTTGCAGATAAAGATCTTTAAAACTGTTTAAGATCAATCCGTAAACCGGTTTATTCGCAATAAAGGTAAAACTGCGATAAAGCGCATAATCAAATTCAGCATAATCTTGGGCAGAGTCTTGTAAAGTATCGAGAGGTTTGAAAAGTTCAAGGGAAGATTTGGAATCAAGGCGAATCGCTTCCGGAATATAATATTCCCCCATCCTTGTACGCAGTGAAACGACGTTTGCAATAATCATCGGTACAACGGAAGCATCTAATTTTATCAAAGTACTAATAATATTAGGTCCGGCTGTTTCCCATACATTATTCACCCTGGTAGGTTTACCGTGTTGAATATTCAACCATCCATCCCGAGCCAACCTTTGCAAGACTTCGCGTAATGTTGTTCGAGTGACGCCGATAATATCGGCCAATTCCCGTTCGGCTGGTAAATCTGAACCTGCTGGAAAATGATTATTCCAAATACTTTTTACTATATATTCTTCAGCAAGAGCCGCTGGGCTTTGTGCTTTTAAAATGTCAGACTTATCCATAGTGAGATCCTGATAAAGAGTTGGAGAAGAACTCCATAATAATCATCAAAAGTGTGATTTAGTTATCAAAAATGAAAATGTTATACTGCTAAGATAACTTTCTGTATTATCCTTTAAACCAAACTATATTACAATCCGCATATCTTTATCTTAGCTAAAAATATACTATGACTAACGCTGATGCTTTTTTTAAGAATTTTTTAGGTAAAACGCCAGAATGGTACAAAATTTGTATTATCGGTTTTCTGATCATTAATCCCCTACTTTATTTTTTTATCAGCCCTTTTGTCGCAGGGTGGGCATTAGTTGCCGAATTTATATTCACTCTTGCAATGGCATTAAAATGCTATCCTTTGCAACCGGGCGGATTACTTGCCATTGAAGCCGTCATTATCGGCATGACAAGTGCGGAGCACATAAAAAAAGAAATTATGGCAAATTTTGAAGTCGTCTTACTTTTAATGTTTATGGTTGCCGGTATCTATTTCATGAAGCAACTTTTGCTTTATGTCTTCACAAAATTAATCATCTCCATCCATTCCAAAAAAGCCTTATCTTTAGCATTCTGTTTAAGCGCGGCTTTCCTTTCTGCTTTCTTAGACGCATTAACCGTTATTGCAGTAATAATCAGTGTGGGGATCGGCTTTTACGGTGTGTATCATAAAGTGGCTTCCGGTAACAGTTTCGAAGATTCTACCGATATTACCAATGATGATAAAATCATCACTAATAAACAAATTTTGGAACAATTCCGCGGTTTTCTACGCAGTTTGCTGATGCATGCAGGTGTCGGCAGTGCGCTAGGCGGCGTAATGACTATGGTCGGCGAACCACAAAATTTAATTATTGCCGCTCAAGCGGATTGGGGCTTCAAAGAATTCTTCTTAAGAGTTTCACCGGTCAGTTTTCTTGTGTTGATTTGCGGCGTGGCTACTTGCTATTTGGTTGAAAAATACAAATTATTCGGTTACGGCGACAGATTACCGCGTAAAGTGTGGATTGTTCTTGCTCAGTATAATATCCAAAAAGAACGTAAAATGACGAAACAAGATCGCTTAAAACTGGTCGTTCAAGCGGTTGCCGGCGTTTGGTTAATTATTGGTCTTGCTTTGCATTTGGCCGAAGTCGGCTTAATCGGTTTAACCATTATTATTATTTGTACCGCATTCTGTGGTATCACAGACGAACATGCATTAGGCAAATCCTTTCAGGACTCATTACCGTTCACTGCATTATTAGTGGTATTCTTTTCCATAGTTGCGGTAATTGTAGATTTAAAATTATTCGATCCTATCATTCAGTTCGTGCTTTCCGCCGAGCAAGATTCACAATTAGCGCTGTTCTACGTTTTCAACGGATTACTCTCAACCATCTCCGATAATGTTTTTGTCGGAACCGTCTACATTAATGAAGCAAAAAATACGTTTGCTTCCGGAGCCATTAACCGTGAACAATTTGATTTAATTGCTGTCGCAATTAACACGGGAACAAATCTTCCTTCCGTTGCAACACCAAACGGACAAGCTGCATTTTTATTCCTTTTAACATCATCGCTTGCTCCATTAGTAAAATTATCGTACGGTAGAATGGTCTATATGGCATTACCTTATACGATTGTACTCTCTGTGGTCGGCTTCTTATGCGTAGAATTTGTACTGCCGCCATTAACTGCATTAATGAATAACTGGGGTTGGATATTGACCCGCTAGTATTTAAGGATTCTTATGTTTCAATATTTTAAAGAGCTTTCTCTGACTCGAGGCGCATGGTTACTCTTAGTCATCAGTTGCGCCGTTTTGGAAGGAATTGCGCTTTATTTTCAACACGGTATGGGATTAAATCCCTGTGTGATGTGTATTTATGAACGCATTGCATTATTAGCCATTTTAATTGCGGGTCTGATAGGTTTACTTGCTCCGCGCTTTGCGATTATTCGTTGGTTAGCATTATTACTCGGCTTATACGGCGCAGGTAAAGGCTTAGCGTTGGCGGTTAAACATACGGACTATCAACTCAACCCCGCTCCGTGGAATCAATGTTCGCCTTTTGTAGAATTTCCGTCTACATTACCATTAAATAAATGGTTTCCGAACTTATTTGAAGCAACCGGAGATTGTAACCAAATTACTTGGCAGATGTGGGGGCTTTCCATGCCACAGTGGTTGATTGCCATTTTTGCGGTTTATTTAGGGATCCTCCTTTTAGTCACATTAAGCCAATTTAAACGTAGCCGACGCCGAGGACGCGATCTGTTCCACTAGCATCAATATAACAAGCGGTCTGTTTTCTTGATAATTTTGCAAAATATCCTTGAAATCCGACCGCTTGTTATTGGCTTTCCCTACACAATCTCACCTATTTCCGTTACAATCCTCACAATTTTGAATAAAAACGGTAAAAATAAAATGTCGAATAAACAACGCAAAATTTTAGTCACTTGTGCTTTACCCTATGCTAACGGCGCAATCCATTTAGGTCATATGCTTGAGCATATTCAAGCGGATATTTGGGTTCGCTTCCAACGTATGCGCGGACACCAAATTTACTTTGTCTGTGCCGATGATGCACACGGCACACCGATTATGCTGAATGCCAATAAATTAGGCATTACCCCGGAACAACTTATCGAGCAGGCAAAAACCGATCACATCGCTGATTTCTCCGGTTTTAATATCAGTTTTGATAACTACCACTCTACTCACAGTGAAGAAAATCGCGAAATCACCACATCGATTTATAATACCTTGAAAGCCAACGGTTTTATTAAAAATCGTGTGATTTCACAGCTCTACGATCCTGAAAAAAATATGTTTCTGCCGGATCGTTTCGTGAAAGGAACCTGCCCGAAATGCAAAGCGGAAGATCAATACGGGGATAACTGCGAAGTTTGTGCCTCCACCTATAGCCCAATGGACTTAATTAATCCCCGTTCTGTCATTTCCGGATCTACACCGATCGTGAAAGAATCCGAACACTTCTTTTTCGATTTACCGGCTTTTGAGGAAATGCTTAAAGAATGGACTCGCTCCGGTTCTCTACAACCGCAAATTGCCAACAAAATGCAAGAGTGGTTTGAAAGCGGCTTGCAACAATGGGATATCAGCCGAGACGCACCTTATTTCGGTTTTGAAATTCCGGATGCGGAAAATAAATTTTTCTATGTTTGGTTGGATGCACCTATCGGCTATATGGCCTCTTTCAAAAATTTATGTAACCGTACCGGCATAAATTACGATGAATTTTGGCAAAAAGATTCCGACACAGAGCTTTATCACTTTATCGGTAAAGATATCGTTTACTTCCACAGCCTATTCTGGCCGGCAATGTTGGAAGGCAGCAATTACCGTAAACCGACGAATGTTTTTGCGCACGGTTACGTCACCGTTGACGGCTATAAAATGTCGAAATCACGCGGCACCTTTATACAAGCAAGTACATACTTAAAACACATCGATCCGGAATGTTTACGCTACTACTACGCGGCAAAACTCAATGATCGTATTGAAGATCTGGATTTCAACCTTGAAGATTTTGTCCAGCGCGTTAACAGCGATATCGTGAATAAAGTCGTGAATTTAGCGTCGCGCAATGCTGGCTTTATCACCAAACGCTTTGAAGGAAAATTAGCCTCCGAATTAGAAAATCCGCTACTTTTCGCCGATTTTGTTGCACAATCGGAGCAAATTGCCGCTTATTATGAAAATCGCGAATATAATAAAGCGATTCGTGAAATTATGGCGCTAGCGGACAAAGCGAATAAATATATTGATGAAAAAGCACCGTGGGTGATTGCCAAAGAAGAAGACAGAGATGCCGAACTTCATGCCGTTTGCTCAATGGGCTTAGAAATGTTCCGAGTGTTAATGAGTTACCTCAAACCGGTTTTACCCGAACTGACCGCCCGCGCAGAAAGTTTTCTACAAACCGAACTACGCTGGGACAACATCGACACACCATTATTCGGACGTTCAATCACACCGTTTAAATCGTTGTTCTCCCGCCTAGAGAAAAAACAGATTGATGCCGTTGTGGAAGAAACCAAAGCGCTTTTCGCAGAAGCGAATAAAGCGGAATCTGCAAAAAATCAAGCAAAAGAGACCGCTTGTAATCACCTAAAAGTCGAGCCAATCGCTGCTGAAATCACGATTGATGATTTTGCCAAACTCGATTTACGCGTGGCGAAAGTGCTCAAATGCGAAGCGGTACCGAAATCAGACAAACTATTACGTTTCGAGCTGGATTTAGGTGATCACACCCGCCAAGTTTTCTCCGGTATTAAAGCTGCCTATCACAAACCGGAAGAGCTGGAAGGTCGTTTTGTGATTATGATTGCCAACCTTGCGCCACGTAAAATGTCATTCGGTATGTCGGAAGGAATGATTCTCTCTGCCGGCAGCGGCGGTTCCGATCTATTCTTACTCTCCGCCGATGCCGGTGTCACAGCAGGTATGCAGGTTAAATAGTTTTACAAGCGGTCGTTTTTGCACAGAAATTTGCAAATTCTGCCTTCATGGCCGATGCCAAATTCATTCTTTATTAGCGCTCTTTAGAAGGAGAGTAAAATGATCCAACAAACGCTCGCAATCATCAAACCCGATGCAACAAGCCGCCATCTTATCGGTGAAATTCTCGCCCATATAGAAAAAAATGGCTTGACGATTAAAGCGCTAAAAATGCTCCAACTTACTCCGGTACAAGCTGAAGGTTTTTATGCGGAGCATAAAGGTAAAGCATTTTTTGAACCGCTGATTGAATTTATGCTTTCTGCACCGATTGTCGTTGTCGTACTTGAAGGAGAAAATGCCATTGCACATTATCGCGAACTAATGGGTGCAACAAATCCTGAACAGCGTAAGCCCGGCACTATTCGCAAAATGTATGGCTTAGGAACAACACAAAATTCAGTGCACGGCTCGGATTCTGAGGAATCCGCAAAACGTGAAATTGCCTATTTTTTCACTCCAAATGAAATAATTCATTAACCCTAAAATAAATCTTCCTCCATTACAATCCTTTTTTGTGATCTATCTCACAAAAAAGGATTTTTTATTTAAGAAAAGATTGATTAGCTAGATCGATTTAGCAAAAAATAGAGTACAATCCGAGTAATTATTTTATTTTTTAAATTAAATCCATAAGGAGTTTCAATGCTAAATTTATCTGCACAAAATATCCGTTTAAACGGCGTAGCCGGTAATAAAGATGAGGCTATTCGCCTTATTGCTGCCGGCTTAGTCGAAAATGGTAATGTTGCCGAAGGTTACGAAACGGGAATGCTTACCCGTGAAACCCAAACCTCAACATTCTTAGGCAATGGTATTGCGATTCCGCACGGTACATTAGATACTCGTGATTTGGTAAAAAATACCGGCGTGCAAGTTTATCAGTTTCCACAAGGCGTTGAATGGGGAGAAGGTAACACCGCTTATGTCGCGATAGGCATTGCCGCTAAATCGGATGAACATTTAACATTGCTCCGCCAATTGACTAGTGTATTAAGTGATGAAGCCGCCGCAGAAACCTTAGCCAAAACAACAAATTTAGATGAATTTATTGCAATATTAAGCGGTAAACGTAACGAACCACTCACTTCAACTGACCTCATTTCTTTAAACGTCGATACCACAAGCCTCATCACGCTCTCTGCAATTAACGCTGCCAAACTCCAAGAAAAAGGTTATGTAAACCAAGCCTTTATTAGTGAAGTTGTCGCCAATGCACCGTTGGCTATCGGTAATAACGTTTTTATTGCTGACAGCGCAAAAGGCAATCAAATTAATTGTGTTGCCGTTGCCCGAGCGAAAGACGGAAAAACATTGTTAACCGTTGCAGCAACCGATGATAGCCTCCAATCGCAACTCACGAAACTATTAAAAATCGCAACCCGCCAGCAACTCACCGTGGCACCGGCCGAACAAATTTTAGCGTTATTCGGCATAAATACACCGGTTAAAGAAAGCTCGGCACCGGTGGCTGCAGAGCCTGTAGCAGAAACTTCTGCCGCAGCGGGGCAGGTAATCGGTACATTTACCGTCCGTAACGAACACGGTTTACATGCTCGCCCTTGCGCAGTCTTAGTCCAAACGCTTAAACCATTTGCGGCAAAAGTCACGGTGGAAAATTTGGATCGCCCTACTGCACCGGCAAATGCTAAAAGTACTATGCGCGTTGTAGCATTAGGCGCAACCAAAGGTCATCGTTTACGTTTTGTGGCTGAAGGTGAAGATGCGCAACAAGCTCTCGAAGCATTAGGCAAAGCGTTTGCGGAAGGTTTGGGTGAGCCGCCTAGCGTTATTCCGACGGTAGAGGACACGATTGAAGTTAAAGGTTCCGCCGGTGTTGCAGCGACCATTGCGACTGTTGCAACAACCGCGGCAACAGCAGTACAAGCGGTCGAATCGGTAGCAAAATTTGCAAATAGCGATGAAAACGAAGTGGAAGCCACATTTACCGTGAAAAACGAACACGGTTTACACGCCCGCCCTGCAGCCGTATTAGTTAACGAAGTTAAAAAATATAATGCTACCGTTCAAGTACAAAATTTAGATCGTGAAGGTCAATTAGTGAGTGCGAAGAGCTTAATGAAAGTGGTCGCACTCGGTGTACAAAAAGGTCATCGTTTGCGTTTTGTCGCAACCGGTGAAGAAGCGCAAAAAGCATTGGACGGTATCGGAGCCGCAATCAATGCCGGTTTAGGTGAATAGCAGCGAATAGGTGGACAACATGGCTCAACAATTACGTATCGCAACCGTCACGCTCAATCCCGCGTTTGATTTGGTCGGGCGTTTAAAACGTATCGAAATCGGTGAAGTAAATACCGTGGAAACACTGGGATTATATCCGGCAGGCAAAGGGATAAACGTGGCGAAGGTGCTTGCTGATTTAGGTGTAAAACTAAGCGTAACTGGTTTTTTAGGCAAAGATAATCAGGGAGATTTTATCCGAGCCTTTGAAGAAAACGGCATGAATGATCAGTTTTACCGCATTCAGGGCAAAACCCGTATTAACGTAAAAATTACCGAAACGGAAGCCGACGTTACTGATTTAAACTTTTTAGGCTTTGAAATTCAACCAAACGATTGGGCGGAATTTACCAAACTCTCCCAAAATTGGCATACTCAATTTGATCTGATTGCCGTTTGCGGCTCCTTACCACGCGGCATAACACCTTCACAATTCGCCGATTGGTTGAAATCATTGCATAACCAAGGTTTAAAGGTCGTCCTTGACAGTAGTAATGAAGCACTTACATTCGGTTTAAAAGCAAATCCATGGTTGGTCAAACCGAATCGCCGTGAATTGGAAGTATGGTCAAACCGTTCATTAAATACGTTAGAAGAGATTATTGATGCCGCACAACAACTACGTGCCGAAGGTATTGAAAACGTCATCATTTCTATGGGTGAAAAAGGTTCCGTTTGGCTAAACCGTGAAGGGGTTATTCAAGCGCAGCCTCCGCGTTGTGAAAATGTAGTGAGCACAGTCGGTGCCGGAGATTCTATGGTTGCGGGCTTAATTTACGGCTTTGCTCAAGGTTGGAGTAAAGCAGAAATTTTAGCTTTTGCCAGTGCTACGTCTGCGTTAGCCGTTTCCCAAAGCAATGTCGGCGTAAGTGATAAAGCCGCATTAGACGCAATCTTGACTCAGGTAAAATTAACAACCGTGTAATGATGATAAGGTGAGGATTCTCTCATCCTTAACGGATACAAAAATTTATCAACTATTAAAAGGTAATCGACAATGAATATTTCATTTGTATTTCCGGCACAAGTTGGCAAGGCTCGTTCATTCCTTGTTAATGAAGTGCTTTCTGCCGCCGCAAAGCAGCAAGGTCACAATGTAGTTGCGATAGAGCAAGCGGATTTTGTGGTGTTATTTGACGAACACATTCCGGCTAATGTTGCAGGTAAAAAAGGTGCGGTCGTTAGTCTTGATCAAGCGTTTACCCAGCCTGAGACGGTGCTGCAACAAGCGGTCACTTCTGCTCGAAATTTTGCAAATGCCACTGTTCCAGCAGCAGACGCCAGCGCTTCAACCGTAAAAAATATCGTGGCAATCACGGCTTGCCCAACCGGTGTAGCACATACCTTTATGTCAGCGGAAGCGATTGAAAACTATGCGAAAGCACAAGGCTGGAACGTAAAAGTCGAAACGCGCGGTCAAGTCGGTGCAGGCAATCCGATTTCCGCCGAAGAAGTCGCTGCGGCAGATTTAGTCTTTGTGGCGGCGGATATTGATGTCGATTTAAGTAAATTCCAAGGCAAACTGATGTATCGCACATCAACCGGTTTAGCGTTGAAAAAAACCGCTCAAGAATTTGAAAAAGCCTTCAAAGAAGCGAAAATCTACACCGGTGGTTCTTCTGCGTCACAAGCTTCCGGTGAAGCCAATACCGGCGAGAAAAAAGGTGTCTATAAACACTTAATGACCGGTGTTTCACATATGCTACCGTTTGTTGTTGCGGGTGGTTTGTTAATCGCAATCTCGTTTATGTTCGGTATCGAAGCATTCAAAGATCCTAGCATAGCTGGCGGCTTACCTAAAGCGTTGATGGATATCGGTGGCGGAGCAGCGTTCCACTTAATGATTGCGGTATTCGCAGGTTATGTTGCCTACTCCATCGCTGATCGTCCGGGTTTAACTGCCGGTTTTGTTGGCGGTATGCTGGCGACAACGGCGGGGGCTGGTATTTTAGGCGGTATCATCGCCGGTTTCCTTGCCGGTTATGTAGTGAAATTCCTCAATGAGAAAATTCAACTGCCACCAAGTTTAACCTCACTAAAACCGATCTTAATCCTACCGCTTTTAGGCACGACAATCGTAGGTCTTGCTATGGTTTACTTAATTAACCCACCGGTTTCAAGCATTATGGAAGCGCTTTCTAACTGGTTGAAATCCATGGGTGAAATCAATGCCATCGTATTGGGAATCATCCTAGGAACTATGATGTGTACCGATATGGGCGGTCCGGTAAACAAAGCGGCTTATACCTTCTCCGTCGGTATGTTAGCGTCTGATGTCAGTACACCAATGGCAGCAGCAATGGCGGCAGGTATGGTTCCACCTATCGGTATGGCGATTGCAACTTGGATTGCCCGTAACAAATTCACTGTAAACCAACGTGATGCGGGTAAAGCATCATTCGTACTAGGTCTATGCTTTATCTCTGAAGGTGCGTTACCGTTCGTAGCGGCAGACCCTGTACGTGTAATTGTGACCTCAATTTTAGGTGGTGCGACAGCAGGAGCAATCTCGCTTGGTTTGGGTATTAGCTTACAAGCACCACACGGCGGTTTATTCGTCATTCCATTCGTTTCACAACCGTTGATGTATTTGGCTGCGATTGCAATCGGTTCATTAGTTACCGGAGTGCTCTACGCAATGATTAAACCTAAAGCTGAATAATTTCAATATGTTAGCCCCCTTTAAATTTAAAGGGGGTTTTATTTACGTCTTTTTTTCTTTCTATAAACTAGCGTATAATTGCCGGCAATTTTTGTTCATACAGGATCAGGTTATGAATCATCTATTGAGTGCAAATGCGGCATTGGATCTCTATGCACAAGCAATTACCCGTCTTAATCAAAATCTTTCAGATAATTTTAATCAAGTTGTTGAAATGATCTTACATTGCGAAGGTCGTGTTGTCGTTGCCGGCATCGGCAAATCCGGATTAGTCGGAAAAAAAATGGTGGCAACCTTCGCGTCAACCGGTACACCAAGCTTTTTCCTTCACCCAACGGAAGCCTTTCACGGTGATTTAGGCATGCTTAAACCGATCGATGTTGTGATTTTGATCTCTTATAGCGGCGAAACCGACGATGTCAATAAATTGATTCCAAGTCTGAAAAACTTCGGTAATAAAATTATTGCCATGACCGGTAATCCGAAATCGACACTTGGAAAACACGCCGATATTGTGTTGGATATCAGTATCGAACGCGAAGCCTGCCCGAATAACCTTGCTCCGACTACATCCAGCTTAGTGACAATGGCATTGGGCGATGTGCTGGCGATTGCATTGATTAAAGCCCGTGATTTCAAAGCGGAAGATTTTGCCCGCTTCCACCCGGGTGGCAGTTTAGGGCGTAAGCTGCTCTGCCGTGTACGTGATGTTATGCAGAGCCGCTTACCGTTGACCACACCAAGCAGCTTATTTACCGAAATTTTAAATGTGATTAACGAAGGCAGGATGGGGGTAGCGGTTGTGATGCAAGGCGATCAACTGCAAGGCATTATCACTGACGGAGATATCCGTCGCACATTAGCCAAATTCGGAGCCGAAAGCCTGAATAAAACCGCAGAACAAATCATGACACGTAATCCAAAAACAATTTTGGATTCAACGTTCCTCACTCATGCGGAGGAATTTATGAAAGCGCATCACATTCACTCATTAATTGCCGTTACAGAAGAAGGCAAAGTGTCCGGTATCGTGGAATTCTCAAGCTAATGACAAAATCAAATCATATTACTCGCGCCGGCTGGCAAGCTCTTGACCAAGAACTAAAATATCTGTGGAAAGATGAACGCCCGAAAGTCACTCAAGCCGTTTCAGATGCCGCAGCGTTAGGCGATCGCAGCGAAAACGCCGAATATATTTACGGTAAACGCCGATTGCGTGAAATCGATCGACGAGTGCGTTTCCTCAGCAAACGTTTAGAGGTACTACAAATTGTGGATTATCATCCAAATCAAGAAGGTAAAGTATTTTTCGGCGCTTGGGTTGAACTTGAAAACGAAGAAGGTGAGGTCAAACAGTACCGTATTGTCGGAGGCGATGAATTCGATCCTGCCAAACAATGGATTTCTATTGATTCACCGGTTGCTCGGGCGCTCATCGGCAAATCGGTTGATGATGAAATCCGTGTTGAAACGCCGTTGGGTAAGGTAACCTTTTACATCAACAAAATTTGGTATGAAAAATAAAGCAAAACGGCACATAACATGTGCCGTTCGACTATTTAATCGCCTCTAACCGCTTAATCAGCGCCTCTGCCGGTACGGACTGAATCTTACGCATATTGTAATAGAGCAAACCCGCTGCAATGCTCAACGAAATACAAAAAACCAACCAAAACCCGGCTGCCGCCATCGGCTGAGTCAACCAATCCGTACGGGAAAGTATTGTACCGAGCGGCATTCCTATTGCCCAATAACAGATTAATGTAATAAACAATACCGGTTTAGTGTGTTTATAACCGCGCAAAATTCCGTTACAAACCGCTTGAATCGCATCCGGAATTTGGTAAACCGCAGCAAAAATCAGCAACGCTGCAGAAATTGCAATCGAGGTTGGATCGCTGGTAAAAATATACGGAATCATCTGCCTAAAGGCTAAAATAATCACCGCCATCAACAGTGCCATCCAGATACCGGTAATAATAGCGTGGTAACTAAGATATTTTGCGTTCTCGACTTCTTTTTTCCCCAAAGTTTGTCCAACCAAAATGGTAGTAGCAATACTGAATGAAAGCGGAATCATAAAAAACAACGAACTGGTTTGTAATGCAATTTGATGACTCGCCACAACCTGTGAGCCTAGCGGAGACAGAATTAATGCCGAAGCGGAAAACAGCATGACTTCGGTAAACAGCGCAAAACCTATCGGCATACCCAGTTTAAATAATTTGAGTAAAGTTGTACCGTTTGGTCTTTCCAACCATGTTGAAAACACATGAATATCTTTTTGTGCGCGATTCGTTGCACAATAATGCACCATCATACCGAACATCAGCCAATTTACAATTGCCGTTGCAACGCCACAACCGACCGCTCCTAATTCAGGCAAGCCGAATAAACCGAAAATGAAGATATAGTTCAACGGAATATTAAGCGTTAAGCCGATAAAGGTAATCACCATGGCCGGTTTCGGATTAGACAATCCATCGTTCATACAACGTAGATTTATCGACAACAGCGCCGGAATAATGCCGAAAGAGAGCGCAAAAATATACTGCTTCGCTTTTTCTGCAAAAACAGCCGGCGTGCCCATAAAATCTAAAATTACGCCGCAGCTTAAATAAATGGCAATCAACGGAATACTTAACAGCAGAACAATCCACCCCCCCTGACGTACCTGATGTCCGATTAAATGTCGTTGGTTTGAGCCGTTCAGATATGAGACCGTCGGCGTAATGGCATTTAAAATGCCGAGCACAAGCAGAAACAGCGGAAAATAAATTGAGTTGCCGACAGCAATTGCCGAAACATCATCATCACTGACTAATCCTGCCATAATCACGTCCGCCAACCCCATTCCCGATGCGGCAAGTTGAGAAATAAAAATCGGCACCGAGAGTCTAAGTAAACGCTTGGTATTTTCAGGATACTTTTGCCATTGTAAATTCATAAAAACCTCTAAAAGTAGAACGGCATTATACGCAACAAGCGGTCTGTTTCTTGCAATTTTTTACAAATTATTCATCGAAACAGACCGCTTGTCGGGCGACTGACGTTAAAAATCCGCTGCTGCGCTAAAGGTCATCGGCTCACCGCTAATCGGATGGGTAATCGAAAGGGATTCTGCGTGTAGGCAAAGACGCGAAGATAAGCTCCGTGCCAACGGATTGGCATAGAATTTATCGCCAACAATCGGATGCCCTAAAGATAAACTATGTACGCGCAATTGGTGAGAACGACCGGTATAAGGCGTTAGTTTTACCCTTGTCGTATTATTCGGATAATGTGCAAGAATTTCGTAAAAAGTAACCGCTTGTTTACCGCGCTCATAACAAACTTTCTGGCGCGGGCGATTTTCCCAATCACAAATCAACGGCATATCAATTTTTCCGGTTTCACCCACTTTTTCGCCTAATTTTCCCCAAAGCAATGCAATATAGTGTTTTTTCGGTTCACGCTCACGAAATTGGCGTTTTAACTCTTTTTCCGCCACTTTGCTTAATGTAAACAACAATAAACCGCTTGTTGCCATGTCTAAACGGTGCGCCGGTTCAGTAAATCCGTATTTCTGTTGTACGCGGGTCATCGCACTGTCTTGATATTCAGGACGATTACCCGGTACGGAAAGCAAGCCGCTTGGTTTATTAATTACTAAAATGTGGTTATCTCGGTAAACTTCGTCAAGCCAAGGTTCTGTCGGTGGGTGATATTCGATTAATGCCATAATGATTCGAAGTTAAAAAATTTTGACTATCTTATCATCTTATCAAAGATAAACCGATTCCTAAAACGAATCGCAAAAATCGCTTGTTTTTTATTTAAAATCGAGTATCTTTCCGCCGTTCACTATGAACATTACAATTTGTTTACATTTCTTTTTGGAGAATACCATGAAAACTCTTTTTGCAAGTCTTGCAACTGGTTTCACCGCACTTTCCGTGCTATTCGGCTCAGTTGCTCACGCTAATTCTACTCACCAAACATTTAAAATCAGTGCCATTCCTGACTATAACGCGACAGAAATGACCCGTTCATTCGATAGTTTTGCTGATTATTTAAGCAAAGAAACCGGTTTAACCGTGCAATATGTCCCGGTTACCGACTATGCCGCCGTTGTTACTGCATTTCGTCGCGGTGAAATTGATTTGGTTTGGTTCGGCGGTTTAACCGGGGTACAAGCCCGTGCCCGTGTTGAAGGTTCTGAAGCCATTGCACAACGTCCTCAAGATGAAAAATTCAAATCCGTATTTATTAAACAAAAAGGATTGGATGCAGTGAAAGAGCTCAAAGATGTGAAAGGTCATACCCTTGCATTCGGTAGCGAAAGTTCAACGTCCGGTCACTTAATGCCTCGCTTTTTCTTAACTGAAGCCGGTGTTAACCCTGAAAAAGATTTAGATGCACAACCGACTTACAGTGGTTCTCATGATAAAACTTACGGCTTAGTTGAAGCCGGTACGGTACAAATCGGTGCGGTAAACAAGCAGTACTGGGATAAAATGGTCAACGAAGGCAAAGTAGATAATACGAAAGTAGAACTGTTTTATACGACATCGGACTACTACGACTACAACTGGACTATAAACCTCGTAGATAAAAAATTCGGTGAGGGTACCAAAGAGAAAGTCAAAGCTGCATTATTAAAAGCTGACGCATCCAGTTCTCAGGTGATGAATTTATTATCCGCCGACAAATTTATCGAAACCAATAACGACAACTATAAAGACATTGAAAAAGTTGCCAAAGAATTAAAGTTAATTAAATAGTTTTATGTCAATCGGTTTGCTATGTACCTCGATAAAGGTGCGTAGCACCTTTTATCATCTAAATCCGGTGCTGAAACAATGTCTCAATCACTTCTTTCCTTCCGACACGCCATCAAACGCTTCGGTGATAAAACTGTATTAAACGGCATTTCCCTTGATATCCGACCGGGTGAAATTGTCGCATTAGTCGGACCAAGTGGCTCCGGCAAATCAACTTTAATGAATGCAATTATGCGCGCAGTCTCGCTCAGTGAAGGAGAGATTTTTCTCGATAACCAAAATATTCAGAATTATCGCAATAATAAAATTTACGCCCAAAAAGTTGGTATGTTGCATCAACAATATGATTTAATCAAACAGCTTGAAGTGGTGCATAACGTGCTGGCTGGTAGGTTAAATCAATGGGGATTCTTTCAATCTCTATTATCTCTGATTAAACCGCAACAACGTGAAATTGCAGAAAAAGCATTGGCGTCGGTCGGTTTAGCCGAAAAGATTAACCAACCGACTGGTGAGTTGTCCGGCGGTGAACAACAACGTGTAGCGATTGCACGCTTGTTAGTACAAAATCCAATGTTGATTTTAGCCGATGAACCGATTTCTGCTCTAGATCCGATCAATGCTCAAAATGTATTGGCATTATTAACCGAACTAGTGCGGAAGCAAGGCAAAACCTTAATCGCCAGTATGCACTCGGTGGAATATGCCAAAGCCTACTTTGACAGAATGATCGGTATTCAAGCTGGTAATATTGTGTTTGATCTACAAACTAACCAAGTTACTCAGACTCAACTCAATGCATTATATGGATTGGTCCAAGATGAAAATCCGTCTGAATGAACGTCGCAATCGACTTACCGCAATCTTATTGCTGGTTTTTGCACTTAGCCTTTTCACCGTAGATAGTGAAAAAGGGCTGATGTTTCCCGGTGGTTGGGCAACCTTACAGCGACTATTTGCCAGCTTGCTTCAACCCGATTTTTCTGCCGATTTACTCAAACTGGCTTTTAAATCCAGCCTGCTAACCTTTGCTTATGCTCTGATCACCATTTCTCTCGCGTTAGTCGGTGGTTTTTTGTTATCGATTTTCGCCTCAGGCATATTAGTTCCATCCATTTTATTACAAGGCTTGGCCCGGGCTATTCTCGGTTTCTTACGCGCTATCCATGAGTTAATTTGGGCATGGTTTTTTGTTGCCGCTGTGGGATTGAATCCGATTGGTGCGGTCTTTGCATTGGCAATTCCCTATTCGGGTTACTTGGGAAAAATCTTTGCCGACACCTTACAAGCGGTGCCAAACAAGCCGATTTTTGCACTTAAAGAAGCGGGAGCCACACCGTTACAACTGCTAATTTACGGCTACCTTCCGCAAGCCTTCCCTAGTATGTTGAGCTATACAATGTACCGTCTTGAATGTGCAATTCGCTCATCTTCGGTACTTTCGTTTGTCGGCTTAGGCGGTATAGGTATGCAAATTCAACTTTCTCTGCAAGATCTCAAATACGACCAAGTCTGGACATTTCTACTCTTTTTAGTCGGATTGATCGTTTTAATTGACCGTTGGAGCTATGCGGTAAGGAAGCGGGTGAAATAATGAATACTTTCCGACATCATATCGATCGTCATTTTATTAAATACTCTTTTTTTACCGTACTCTGCTTGATCGCATTCTCTTGGCTCTATATTTTAAAAGATCAACCCTCTGCACTTGCCGATCTGTTTCGTGCCGACAACTGGATTTATCTGCGTGAATTTATTGAAAGTATGCTTGGAATCGGTGAAGAAATACCGGCTTATTTAGATCCCGAAATGTGGCAAAATGCCTTGTGGCTCAGTGGTGAAACCTTTGTGATGAGTATTCTTGCCACAGGTCTTGCTGGCATCGCAATGTTCATTTTAGTTCTCCCTTCCGCCCGTAATATGGCGCAAGGGAAATTAGGTTTCAAGTCCTGTTGGTATCATAAAATTGCCTATCATATCAGCCGATTCTTGTTTCTCTTCAGCCGTGCCGTACCGGAGCTGATGTGGGCAATGATTCTAGTCTTTATTTTTAAACCGGGTATCGTACCGGGTGCGCTTGCTTTAGCTATTCATAATTTTGGAGTATTAGGAAAATTGTGTGGCGAAGTTATCGAAGATATGGACGAAAAACCTATTCGCCATTTGGCACAGAACGGAGCATCGCAAGCACAATTACTGTTCTACGGTATTTACCCGATGGTAATGCGTTCGTTTCTAAACTATATTTTATATCGAATGGAGAATATTATCCGTGCGACGTTAATCGTCGGTTTTGTCGGAGCAAGCGGATTAGGTATGCAATTCAAATTAGCTATGAGCTTTTTCCATTATTCGGAAATTACACTTTATTTGCTCTGCTATTTAATTTTGGTTTATATTACCGACCTGCTTTCGGCAATCGCCAAAAAATATATTGCCGAAAAGTAGTGAATTATTTGATAAAAACTTTGTCTATTGCACTATCGTCTTACACTCAAAAAAGGAAACAATATGAACTTCAACGATATTCTTAACGGCGTATTAAAATCTGTCGGCAACACGGCTAATCAAAGCAAGTCCGACTTAGGCAGCTTACTTGGTTCGGTATTAAATACCGCGAAAGATTCTGCCAGAGAAATCAAACAAGGCAATACCGATACCATCGCAAAAGTAGGTGGCGGTGCGGCATTAGTCGGTATTTTATCTATGGTATTGGGTCGTAACGGCGGTGCAAGCTTAACTAAATTAGGTTCACTTGCAGCCCTTGGCAGCCTGGCTTACAAAGCATATCAAGACTACCAAAAAAACAAACCTAACCAAGCAACCGATCTTTCTGCAACCGCATTTGAAGATGACAGTTCGGAAGAAAAAGGGGCGATCTTATTACGTACAATGATTGCCGCAGCTGTGTCTGACGGTGCATTGGATGAAAATGAAGAAGCATTGATTTTAAAAGAAGGCGGCAATGATCCCGAATTACAACAATGGCTTATTCAAGAAATGCACAATCCGATTTCCGTGACAGAAATCGCACGTGTTGTCGGCGAAGATACTGCCCTTGCATCACAAGTCTACTTAGCGGCACGCTTAGTTTGCCAAGACTTGTCCCGTAAAGAAATTGTGTTCTTATCACAACTTGCCGAAGCACTCGGTTTAGATGACGCGTTAGTGGAACAGTTAGAAAAACAAGCCGGTTTCTAATTTATATTTCATTTAACCTAACGGCAGATCATTTCTGCCGTTTTTTATTTTACAAGCGGTCAGTTTTAGCCGAAAATTTGCAAAAAAATCGCTAAAACCGACCGCTTGTATCACCGATAAATCAAAATTATCGGATTACCGTCACTCTTTATTGCTCACAATCACCCTTAAACTATCTAACCGCCAGTTGGCTTGTTCAAGTTGCGCGAGAGAGTCTTCCCTGAGCTGCTCTAAAGCCTTAACCTCATCTACTCGGATATTTTTATTAACCGCTTGCAAAGACGTTAAACGATGCCATTCAGCAGTTAACGTATGATCGGCATTGTGCTTCGCCTGAGCAATCAAGCTTTCCGCTTGAGGGGCAATTTTTGTTTCCCCTAAAGTAATCAGTTTCTCAATTTCCGTACGAGCCATTTTGGCAATTTTGTTTGCCATTTGCTTATTCACCGGTTTAAGCTGCTTTTCCAAACCGGCAAAAGAAACTTGTGATGCGATATCGTTGCCTTTAGCATCCAACAATACTCGCACCGGTGTCGGCGGTAGGAAACGGGTTAATTGCAATGCTTTCGGCGCCTGCACCTCCACAATATAAATCAATTCAAGCAACAAGGTACCGGCAGGTAGATTTTTGTTTACCAATAACGAAATCGCACTTTTACCGATATCTCCCGAAGTAATCAAATCAATACCGTTACGAATCATCGGGTGATCCCAAGTTAAAAACAGCACATCTTCACGCATGAGTGCTAACTCACGGTCGAAAGTAACGGTATTGCCTTCCTCGGATAGTCCGGGAAAATCAGGCACGAGCATATGCCCCGTCGGGTTAATCACAATACTTTTTTCACCCAAATCTTCCTGTTCCAATCCTATAACATCAAAAAGATTTAGTGCAAAATTAATGAGTTTAGGATTTTCATCCTGCTCTGCAATTGCTTGAGCCAGCTGTTGTGCCGATTCTCCACCGTTTGAATTGAGTTCAAGCAAGCGGTCACGCCCTTTTTCTAACGCGAATTTCAACTGTTGCTGGCGTTTATAGGTTTGTTCAATAAAGCGTTCGAATTCTTCCGAACGTGCCGGATTTTGTAAGAAATAATCTAAACTTTCGCCAAATTCACGGAACAGATTCGCGCCCATCGGACAAGTTTCTTCAAACGCATTTAAGCCGCGTTGATACCATTCTGCCAATACCATTTGCGCGGAATTATCAAAGCATGGCACATGAATTTGGACATCGTGTTTCTGCCCGATACGGTCTAAACGCCCTATACTCTGCTCTAACAAATCAGGGTTATCCGGTAAATTAAACAGCACCAAATGGCGGGCAAATTGGAAATTACGACCTTCGGAACCGATACTCGAACTTATCAGCACTTGAGCACCGTCCTCTTGTTGGGCAAAGTAGGCAGAGGCTTTATCTCGCTCTACAATCGACATTTTTTCGTGGAATACCGCAGAACGAATGCCTTCTTTTTCACGCAAAATTTGTTCAAGCTGAATCGCAGTATCTGCATATTTGCAAATAACTAAAATTTTCTCACTACGATGATTTTTCAAAAACGTAATCAGCCATTCAATACGAGGATCAAACTCAAACCATTTGGCATTCGGATTCATTCTTTGGAATATTCGTTCAGGATAAAGCCTATCTATTTTCTGATTCCCGGGCTCTAATCCTAATGTATTCAACACACTATGATATTCATTCGGCATATCTAAGGTGATTTGATTAAACAGACGATGCGGGAAACCTTTTACTCCTTGACGGGTATTTCGGAATAAAACACGACTGGTTCCATGGCGGTCAATCAGCTCACTAATCAGTTCTTGACGAACGTCTAAACGCTGTTCGGGGTGAATATCCGTCGCATTAATAATACGAAACATCGGCTCAACATCTTCTTCCGCCAGCAATTCGCTGATACTTTCCTGTTCTTGGGCGTTGAGCGGTTTATCGTTTAATAAGCTCATCACAGCATCTGCAACGGGCTGATACTGTTTTTGTTCTTCTACAAAGGCTGAATAACTGTAAAAACGATCCGGATCTAATAGCGATAACCGGGCAAAGTGGCTTTCCTGACCAAGCTGCTCCGGAGTTGCGGTTAGCAATAATACCGATGGAATTTGTTTAGAAAGCGTTTCGACAAGCTGATAAGCAACACTCGGTTGTATTTCATTCCATTCTAAATGATGGGCTTCATCTACAATCAGCATATCCCACTCGCTTTTTAACACTTGTTTTGCACGTCGCGGGGTTTCCGATAACCAATCAATCGAAGCAATCACAAGGGATTCACTGTCGAACGGATTCTCGCTGATATCATTGCCGTCATCATCCTGTTTATTAAAATCGGCGCAACGTTCCTCATCAAATAACGAAAAATTCAGACTAAAGCGACGGAGCATTTCGACCAGCCATTGATGCTGTAAACTTTCAGGCACAAGCACGAGAACACGGTCAACACGTCCTGAAAAAAGCTGTTGTTGCAAAATCATGCCCGCTTCAATCGTTTTTCCCAATCCGACTTCATCGGCAAGCAACACTCGCGGGGCAAGGCGCTGCCCCACTTCTTTGGCGATATGTAATTGATGCGGAATTAAGCTCGCCCGAATGCCACGCATACCGCGTAAAGCAGATTGAAATTGAGCTTGCTGATGCTGCAATGCCCGATAACGTAACGCAAAACGATCACTACGATCGATTTGCGCAGAGAACAAGCGGTCTTGTGGTTTGCTGAAACTAATCTTATGGTCTAACAACATTTCAGGCAGAACGCTCTCCTCTTGCGTATCTGCCCGTTTACCGAGATAAATAGCCACACCTTGATTTTCTACTACCTCCGTGACATCTAACTGCCAACCGTCCTGACTGGTAATCCTATCGCCTTTTTGAAACTGAACGCGAGTGAGTGGCGCGACTGCCACTGCATAAACACGCTGTTCCTCCGATGCGGGGAAAAAAATAGTGACAGTACGATTATCGACTGCTTCAACAATACCTAATCCTAAATTATTTTCCGACTCACTGATCCAACGTTGCCCGACAACAAAGCTCATACCCACCTCTCTGTTCTTATATTTTTTTGATTGTTGTAAATTCGTCATTATTTTAACTGATTTTAACGCAACAAGCGGTAGGATTTATTCAAAGATTTGCAAGGCTGAATGCGTTTTGCCAGCTTTTTTACTATAAACTTTGATACAGCTTAAACGCCTGCCCGTCGGACATACTCGCCAAATAATCACAAATCACGCGCGGGCGTTTTTTTTCTTCCGTCTTTAGCCAACGTTCGGAAACAGTCTTCGGCAATAAACGGGCGGGATCACAACTGAGCATATCGAACAAATCCATTAAAATCCGCTGACCTTTATATTCCACTCGTTGTGTTACCACATCACAAATCACATATTGATAAACAAACTCTTTCAACACATCCAACACGGCTTGAACATCTTCCGGCAATACAGCGTTGAATCGCAATAACGGCTCACTGAAATCGGCAGTTTCCTGCCATTTCACATTGGTAACAAAATAGTTCACCAATGCACCAATCACATCTTTACGCTCATAACGATGGGAAGAAAACAGTTTTTCACTGATTTGCGGAAGCATCTTTTGAATCCACGAGGATTTACATTTCAATAATTCCGTCTCGGCATGTTGCCACGATTGTGGTGTAACCATTCCGCCAACAATGGCATCTTCTAAATCATGTACGCCGTAAGCAATGTCGTCGGCAAGCTCCATAATGCTGCAATCTAATGATTTATAAAGTGTTTTACTTGGCAGCTGTGGGTCATTGCTTGCTTGAATAGTGCCAAGCAATGCACGATCTGTTTCGCACAGCGGTGCAAGTACCCAATCAAAAAAAGGCTTATCATCACGGAACAGCCCTTTGCTGGTTTTAAGATCGTGTAAATTAATAAAACGAGCGGGGGGAATCGGCTTCGGATTCACCGGCAACGTTTGATCAAGCATCACCGGATATTTAATGATGCCGAGCAAAGTACGGCGGGTTAAATTCATTCCGGCGTGTTCCGTATAAGGCTCTAATTGCGTCACGATTCGAAACGATTGCGCGTTACCTTCAAAACCGCCGTGAGCCTGCATTTTATAATTCAACGCCATTTCTCCGCCGTGTCCGAACGGTGGATGCCCGATGTCGTGAGCAAAACAGAGGGATTCGATGAGGCTTCGGGAAGGCAGCAATGTACTCAGGTTATCGGCAAAATTTGCAAATTTCGGCGCCAAACAGACCGCTTGAAAACCTGACTGATCTTCTTCCAGCTTGGCGCGCAAGCTATTACCGATTTGAGCGACTTCAAGAGAATGCGTAAGACGAGTGCGGTAGAAATCATCTTCACCAACGGCATGAATCTGAGTTTTTGCCTGTAAACAGCGGAAAGCTTCTGAATGCAAAATTCGCCCGCGGTCGCGCTGAAAAGGTGAACGGTGATCATGTTCACGTTGTTTATCGGCTAAATAGCGCGCTGCCCAAATGGTTGAAATCATCGTTTCTCCTTATTATTTTCTCTTTCAAGAGGTTAAAGGGATTTAACTCACATTTTTCGCTATAATACTCCAATATGATTTCTGTTTAAACATGACTCGCATGGCACTCTTTTACTCTGAAAAATTTGCAAAAAAACCGACGAAACCGACCGCTTGTCAACGACTTACCATTCAAGATTTGGATTATCAAGGCTTAGGTGTAGCCAAAGTCAACGGCAAAACTTGGTTTGTTGAAAATGCGTTGCCGGGTGAGCAAGTTGAAATCAAAATTTTGGAAGAAAAGCGTCAATACGGGCGAGCGCAAGCGGTCGGATTTTTACAAAAAGCTACAAATCGCCGCACACCGAGTTGCCCGCTCTACGGTAAATGCGGAGGGTGCCAAATGCAGCACATCCCGCTGGCGTTACAACGGGAAACCAAGCAAAAAGCACTCTTTCAACGTTTGCAGAAATTACAACAAACGCCGATCCGATTTCAGCCGATGATTGCCGGTGAAGATAAGAATTATCGCCGTCGGGCAAAATTGAGCATTGCTTTACAGAAAAAGACTTTAGTACTCGGCTTCCGTCAAGCAAATTCTCAAGAAATTATCCCGCTTAATCAATGTGAAGTTTTGAACACGGAGTTAGCCCAACTTTTAACGCCGTTACAAGCGTTGTTTGCCGATTGGAAACAAAAAAAACAGCTAGGGCATATCGAACTGGTTCTCGCCGATAACGGTATCACACTACTCTTACGCCATATCGGTCCACTTCATCAACAAGATCGGGAAAAATTGATGGAATTTGCACATCTGCAAAAATTAATGCTGTTTGTCATGACCGAGAAAGATAACATTGAGCAGTGGTTCGGTGAGCAGCCTTACTATCAAATTGACGGACTCACACTTTATTTCTCCGTTCGTGATTTTATTCAGATTAATGCAACGCTGAATCAACGAATGGTCGATACGGCGATAGAATGGTTGGCACTTTCTGCGCAAGATCGTGTTTTGGATCTCTTTTGCGGGATGGGTAACTTTAGCTTACCGATTGCAACGAAAGCGGGCAAAGTTGTCGGGATCGAAGGCGTTGCGCCGATGGTGATACAAGCGCGTTTTAACGCTGAAGTTAACCGAATCCATAACGCCGAATTTTATCAAACCGATTTAGATCAACCGTTCGCTAATCAGACTTGGGCGGGTGAGCCGTTTAATAAAGTCTTGCTCGATCCCGCGCGTAACGGCGCTTATTTTGCGTTAGATCATTTATGTCGATTACAACCTGATTTGATCGTTTATGTGTCGTGTAATCCCGCCACATTGGTGCGAGATGCGGAAAAATTGATCGCTGAAGGCTACCGTTTAGAAAAATGCGCAATGATCGATATGTTTCCGCATACCGGGCATTTGGAGTCAATTTCGCTGTTTATGAAAAACTAACTCGTTTATTGCCCTTCACTCTGCCTCATGTTCATCCAGCTCATCCGCCATAGCGCTTAATGCATCACGGGTGAGCTGCGCCAATGCTTTATAGAAACCGTTATCAAAAGCTTCAACCTTACCTAAAAATTGACTTAAACAAGGTAATAGGAAAAATTCAAACAAAGCCTTTTGTGCGGTGGTGGAATCTAAATGATCTTCAATCCATGACGCAGTCAGCAATAATAGTGCTACATGATCAGCTTGATCCAATACCGGCATTCCACGTTGTTGACGGAAAAGGAGAAATTCTTCGACCGATAATCCATAGGCAGAAATTGTTGTAGCAATATCTCCGTTTACAGCAAAAAGTGCTTGATAACTTGCTTCAAGTTCCGTAGGGTTGGCAAGTTTTTCAACAATATTCAGTGCGTGTTCACTCTGTGCATCTGTTGATAATGCCCAGTTTTGACGAAGATTACCTTGCTTCAACCAAGCAAAAGTGCCGCTCAAAATCGGATCGGTCGGGTGACGATAAAATAAATTACCAAATAAACGGCAAAGTAGTGAAAAATCATTAATGGTTGTATTACTCATCATTTAGCTCGTATAAAAAGAAAAGCGTATGTTACACCAATCGCAGAAGGAAAATAAGATGAAATATATCGGTGCGCACGTAAGTACATCCGGCGGCGTTGAAAATGCCGTGTTACATTCAGTAGAAATCGGAGCGAATGCATTTGCGCTCTTTACTAAAAATCAGCGTCAGTGGAAAGCTCCTGCACTTAAAGAAGAAACCATTGAAAAATTTAAACGTTTTTGTAAAGTTCACCACTTTTCCGCGGATCATATTCTGCCTCATGACAGCTATTTAATTAACCTCGGCAATCCGGAAAAAGAAAACTTAATTAAATCCCGTGAAGCCTTTATTGATGAAATGCAACGTTGCAATCAACTTGGTTTAAAATTACTGAATTTCCATCCCGGCGCTCATCTCAATAAAATATCGGAACGCGATTGTTTAGCGCGTATTGCCGAATCAATCAATATTGCGATTCAAACAATACCCAATGTGGTTGCTGTAATCGAAAATACGGCAGGACAAGGTTCTAACCTTGGCTGGCGTTTTGAACATCTTGCTGAAATTATTGAACACGTGGAAGACAAAAGCCGTATTGGCGTATGTTTAGATACCTGTCACTTATTTTCTGCCGGTTATGACATCAGCTCCTATGAATCAAGCGGTCTGGTTTTTGAAGAATTTTGCAAAATCATTGGTTTTGAATATCTGCGCGGAATGCATTTAAACGGTTCTAAAACACCATTGGCTAGCCGAGTTGACAGACATCACAGTTTAAGAGAAGGCACAATGGGTACTGAAATATTCAAATTTATTATGAAAAACAAGCAGTTTGACGATATTCCGCTCATTTTAGAGACGATTCAGCCTGAAATTTGGGCAGATGAAATAAAATTTTTACGTGCATTGGAACAAAATTAAAGTATACTAGTCTCAGTTCTGAGGCTCTGTGCGATACAGAGCCTTTTCTTTTTTCACCATTTTAAGGTATTACCTACTAGGAGCACTTCGCTTTTTTTGTTCTGGCGAGACCGGTTTATATTATGCAAAAATCCTTTTTATCTTTAGCAAAACCGCTTTTTTTATCTGCACTAATTATTATTTTCAGTGGCTATTCTTCCAGCACTTTCGCAAGTTTAAGTACTAAGCCTGCGACTCCAAGCCAAATTATCAATAAAGTAAAAAAATCGACAGAAAAGTCGCTTACAAAACACAGCCAAGCCAATGCAAGCCAAAAAGTATTAGCGGCTTACCGTAACTGGGCAGGAACCCGTTATCGCTTAGGCGGTACGACTAAAGCAGGAATCGATTGCTCGGCATTTGTTAAAGCCACGATGAACAGTGCATTTAATATTCATCTTCCCCGCTCTACTGCTGAACAAAAACACGCGGGCAAATCCATTTCTAAATCTGATTTACGCCCGGGAGATTTAGTCTTTTTCCGTAAAAACCGTCACGTTGGGGTTTATATCGGTGGAGGTAAATTCATTCATGCCAGTTCAAGCCGCGGAGTTACGACCAGTTCGTTATCGGAAAACTATTGGGCAAGAAACTACACCCAATCGCGTCGCGTACTTTAATCAGTACTACTGATGAATATCCGAATTACGCCGCATATTTTACTTGGTGAGATGTGCGGCTTCTCATTTGATGTACGACATTAGTAATTACCCCAGCGATTTGTATATCACTCCATCGTTTGATACGTAAATTCGGTTCACTGACATCCAGTGAAAACAAAATTTTTTCACCGTCTATTTCGCTGAAAAATTGATAAAATTTGTATTCCCCGGCTTTTTCAATGACAAACAAATCGTTTACAAGTGGCAATTCACTGTTTTCTACAATCAATACATCATTTAATTCAATTCCCCAAGCAATTAAATTCGGGTTTTTAACATGAATAAAGAACGTTTCCGTTGGTCTTCTGATACAAAGAGAATTTAGATCTAGTTTGATCGAACGATCACTATTAAAGTCACGATAAAGCGGCATCGGTTGATAGGAAAGTTCATGGGTTAAGCTTCTTAAATGTGCCATAATAGCCTCCAATTGATTAAACTGTGTGTTTATACAGGTACATTTTACTGTCTAAATAGACAGTGTCAATAATAAAGATCGATTTTCGTGTAATTATTTACAGTATTTCATACCCAAGATCATATTGAGCTCCTGAAAAGAAAAGGCACACATTTATAATGTGTGCCTTAAAGAAGTATGACACTAACAATTTTATTTGGAAAGCAACAAATTGGCTAAGGTTTTAATCCCTATTCCCGTTGCACCCACAGCCCATAAATCGCTTGCAGTTTTACGGAATGTTGCCGAACAATCGATGTGTAACCAATTTTTTTGATAATTTTTCACAAAATAGGATAAAAATGCGGTCGCGGTACTTGCTCCTGCACCGACCGGTACAGAGCCTGTATTACTAATATCAGCGAAAGCAGATGAGATTTGCGAACGGTGAAACTCTTCAAAAGGTAAACGCCAAAACGGCTCACTTTCTTTTTTGGCAGCGTTTAACAGATCCGAAACTAATTCATCATCCATTGACAGGATCGAATGATAGTCATTGCCTACCGCCACTTTTGCCGCACCGGTTAAGGTAGCGCAATCAATAATCAACTGTGCACTCTGTTTATCGGCTTCAATAAGACCGTCCGCCAATACTAAGCGGCCTTCTGCATCGGTATTATTCACTTCTGCGGTCACGCAGTTACGGTAAGTAATAATATCGCCCAATTTAAAAGCCCGGCTGCTCACCATATTTTCTGCACAGCATAAATAGAGTTTTACCCTTTTATTTAAACCGCGAGCAATCGCCAAACCTAAAGCCCCGGTCACTAAACCTGCGCCGCCCATATCAGTACGCATGGTACTCATTGATTCACTCGGTTTTAAGCTATAACCGCCGGTGTCAAAAGTAATGCCTTTGCCAACTAAGCAGGCAAGTACCGGAGCATCCGGATTTCCCGTTGGGTTATAGTCTAATTGTAACATTGCCGGCAAGTGTGCAGAACCTTTGCCTACCGTCCAAATACCATGATAACCGCGTTCGTCCAATGCTTCGCGTGCAATGATTTCAAAGGAAACTTTGCCTTTACCGACATATTTATCTGCCTGATGCAAAATAAACTCAGCCGCTTTATGGGCAAGTACTTCCGGTGTCAGTTGATCCGATGGTGCATTAATTAAATCACGGGTAAAGGTTGAACAAGCTAGGCGCGCGTCCAACTCTGCCTGTTCTACGGCAAGATGAGGAAAGAAAACCTTGCCGGCATTTCTGACACTAGTAAATCCCTGATGAAATGCCCAACATTCTTCCAATCCCCAACCTTCTCCATATAAGCTAACATTCAAAATACCCTGATTTTTAATTTTACGCGCTGCTTTTTGGATAGTAATAAGCGGATTATCGTTTACATGTACGCGAATTCCTGCATCATTTACCGAGATGATCGCATTTTTTCCCCAGACTTCTGCCGCAGGCTGATTTGACAGCATAATATTCATTGTAGTCATAGTGTTTCCTTATTATTGAAGCGATTACAAGCGGTATGATTTTAACAGAAATTTGCAAAAAAATACCCTGCATCAAAGCAGGGTTCGAGCGGAAGATATGAAATCAATTTGAATATTTTTCTGCAGATTCTTGCAGTTTACCGCCAGCTTTTTCAACATCTTTGCCAAAACCGGATACCGTATTGCACGCTGTGAGCATGGTTAAGCTCGTTAATACGATTAAAACAAGTTTTTTCATTATTAAGCTCCTTAAGCAAAAGTGATCTTTACGACACGCCATTTCAGGAATGCCACAATAAAAGACAATTTCTACTAACGTAAGTTCTAAGCTCGCGATTTTGCGAATAAGGTTAGAATCGCGGCATTCTCATATTCGTATTACCGACTTTTTCATCCGAAGCGCGTTGTGCCGTAATCACTTTATCGCCCTCTTTCAGACCCGAAATAATTTCAGTATATAAACTGTCGGCAAGCCCTGTTTCCACTTGCTTATCAACAGCTTTATCATTTTCCAATACTTGCACGAAAGTTTCTTGACCGCGTTTTTTCAATGCCGTGGTCGGCACCAATAACACTTGCGTTTTCTCGGCAATCGCAATACGACCTTGGGTCGTCATTCCGATACGTAAACTGTGGTCGACATTATCTACAACCACATTGGCGTAGTAATAAACCGCTTCGCTGTTACCGGACTCTTCGGTATAACTATTGTCGGTGAGCGTGGTTAATGCCGGGTCAATGGACTTCACCTGACTTCTATACGTTCGGTTCGGCTCTGCAAGGGTTGTAAAACTCACATCCTGTTGCGGTTTCACTTCGGCAATATCGCCCTCTGCCACTTCCAACTTAATCAGTGCTTTAGAAAGATCCGCGACTTGAACAATAGTCGGGGAAGTTTGGTTGGAGTTAACCGTCTGTCCTTCCGATACCGGCACGGAAACAATAATACCGTCAATCGGAGAAACAATTTTGGTATAACCCAAGTTGGTTTCCGCAGTACGAACTGAAATTTCAGCCACTTTAATTTGTGCTTTTACATCATCTAAATTCGCTTTTGCCGTCGCCAATTCATTTTTTGATGTTTCCAAATCATCCAAAGAAGCACTTTTTTGATTATATAGCTTGCTGATACGTTGATAATTAGACTCCGCCACGTTCAACGCCACTTGTTTTGCGTTGAGCTGCGCTTTATACGCTACGAATTCCGCTTGTGCCGTATCAAGATCATTTTGTTGGGTTTCGGAATCGATATCGGCAATCATATCACCGGCTTTTACCGACTGCCCTAATTCAACATACAGTTTCAAGATTTTACCCGACACCTGAGCGCCCACTTCTGTGCGCTGATACGCTCTCACAGAGCCGGTTGCCAACACGCTCTTATTCAGATCGCCGACTTTTACCGGCTCGGTGATATAGTGAATCTGTTGACTATCGCTACTACCCATAATATACGGATAAGCGAAGAAAGCGGCTAAAGCAAGCAAGGCTAAAAATAGAATGGGTTTCAGTATTTTCATTTTAAGTAATAGATCAAATGAGAGTTGTTAATTAAGCGATTGGACAACATCGCATTATATAAAATTCACGCTTTTATCCGCAAAATTTTTGCCATAATTTGTAAATCAATCGTAGATACAAGCGGTCGGAAATACCCTCAAATTTGCAAATTTCTTGACAAAAACACGCTTTATTAAAGACCTCTCAAACAATACCAAATACCGCACGGATATAACTTGCAACCGCTTCATCCTTATGACTACCGATGATTTCAAGCTGCGGTAGTGCCTGTTTTAAACGCGGATCCGCATTACCCATTACACATCCTTTGCCAACCTGAGAGAGCATTTCAATATCATTCATTCCGTCCCCGAAGGCAATACAATCACTCAAGTCATAACCGCGTAATTGTACCAATTTTTCAAGCGTATTCGCCTTACACACACCTTTATTCATCATTTCTAAACAATATGGTGTCGAATAGGTTAACTGTAATTCCCCACCGAATTTTTCCTTTATATTCTGCTCAATCGGCGCCAAATCTTCCGCGGTTTTACCGATAAAAAATACTTTTTCAGTCTGCTTACCGTGATGTTTACTGAAGTCGACCACTTGATACATAAAGCCCGAATCTTGGTGGTATTTTCTAAGATGTTCGATATCGACATTGATAAACCATTCATCACCTTGATAAGTATTTAAACAGACCCGTTTCGGATCAAAAGGAATATCGTTCATTAAATTTAATGCAATTTCAGCCGGAATATAGTCACTCGATAATAAATCACCCGCCAAATTATTACCTCTGGCTCCGTTTGAAGTCACAAGCATTGCCTCTTTAACATTGACTTTGCTGATAATATGCTTCACATCGGGCAAATTTCTGCCCGTTGCAAAAAAAATATCTACGCCTTTTTGAGCCAGCTTTCTTAGGGTTTCAATAGTGAAATAACCGATACGGTGATGAGTGTTCAGCAATGTGCCGTCTAAATCCGAAATAATGGCACGAAATGGTTGAGGCATGAGAATTCCTTAGTGGATTGAATGAAATAGTAAAGAGGAAAGCAGGCTAACAAATTTGCTTATGAACTTCAAAGAAAATCATCATTTCTCTTATCCCGGCTCAAAGTTGATTAAAAAATAACAAAATGATTCAACCGAATGAAAGGTTACTTTCCTCTGAATTACATTATTTTTATACGGAAAAATATATCATCAAATATATAAAAATCTATAAAAATAGATTTTTTAGCATAAAAAACCAAATCGCACATCACAAAATTACTGGTAATCGTTTGCGCAAAGCATAATATGCTATTGACATCACTTCTTTTAAAGTTAATATAGCGACCATTTCCGAATAACAATGCAAACATAAAACACACACAACAATGGTAAAACACGTTTCTCTTAACCTGCTTCTACTCCTTACGCATTCGGTGCGAGGATAAGACTCGGTTAGAGAAAATGTTCACTATCCACACTTAGCCCGCACGTCAAAATGCGGGCTTTTTTTTATCGTTGCAAAAACCGGATAATACACACTTACATTCTATGAGGAGATTTTTATGAGTAACAACATCATTATTTTTGATACAACATTACGTGACGGCGAGCAAGCCTTAAAAGCAAGTTTAACCGTAAAAGAGAAGTTACAAATCGCATTGGCACTGGAACGTTTGGGTGTAGATATAATGGAAGTTGGCTTTCCTGTTTCTTCCTCAGGTGATTTTGAATCCGTGCAAACTATTGCCCGCCATATTAAAAACAGTCGTGTTTGCGCACTTTCCCGTGCAGTTGATAAAGATATCGATGCCGCCTACGAGGCGCTTCGCGTAGCAGAGACATACCGTATTCATACCTTTATCGCCAGTTCCGCATTGCATGTTGAAGCTAAATTAAAACGGTCTTTTGACGATGTCGTTGGGATGGCTGTCGCTGCCGTAAAACGAGCCAGAAATTATACGGACGATGTAGAATTTTCCTGTGAAGATGCAGGTCGAACCGGTATCGACAATATCTGCCGTATCGTTGAAGCGGCTATCACTGCGGGAGCTACCACCGTGAATATTCCGGATACTGTCGGCTACTGTTTACCCTCCGAATACGGTAATATTATTCATCAAGTAATGAACCGCGTACCGAATATTGATAAAGCGGTGGTTTCAGTTCACTGCCATAACGATTTAGGCATGGCAACCGCTAACTCTTTGACTGCCGTTCAAAACGGTGCCCGTCAAATCGAATGTACGATTAACGGTATCGGTGAACGTGCGGGCAATACCGCTTTGGAAGAAGTGGTGATGGCAATTAAAACCCGTCAAGAATTATTTGGCATTGATACCCGTATCAATACTCAAGAAATCCACCGTACCAGCCAAATGGTTAGTCAACTTTGTAATATGCCGATTCAACCGAATAAAGCGATTGTCGGTTCCAACGCTTTCGCTCACTCTTCCGGTATTCACCAAGACGGAATGTTGAAAAACAAAAATACCTACGAAATTATGTCCCCTGAAACCATTGGCTTGAAGAAAGAGAAATTAAATTTAACCGCACGTTCCGGACGTGCCGCAGTACGTGGTCATATGTTGGATATGGGTTACCAAGATAGCGATTACGATTTAGACAAACTTTATGAAGCCTTCTTAAAACTTGCCGATAAGAAAGGTCAGGTATTTGATTATGATTTGGAAGCGCTTGCATTCATCGATATGCAACAAGGCGATGAAGATCGTTTGAAATTGGATGTGATCACATCACAACTGATCAGCGGTTTACCGGCTTCGGCATTCGTACAAGTTGAATTGGACGGAGTACGTTTAAGCCAGACTTCCCAAGGTGGCAATGGTCCGGTTGATGCGGTATATAACGGTATTATGCAGATTGTCGGTATGGATTTAAAAATGTCGCACTATAATTTAACCGCAAAAGGTGAAGGAGCGGAAGCATTAGGGCAAGTGGATATCGTCGTTGATTTTGAAGGTCGTAAGTTCCACGGCGTCGGCTTAGCGACAGATATCGTTGAGTCCTCGGCTCGCGCATTAGTCCATGCTATCAACGCTATCTACCGTTCACAAAAAGTAGCTGATTTAAAAGCGAAAAAGTAATCCTTACTAAAACGACACTAAAAACCCGACATTCTTGTCGGGTTTTATTTTTCCGATTTATTCACTTTGACACAAATCAAACAGAACTGATTTTAATCGGTCAAGTTGCTCAAATCACTCATCGTTTTCAGACATAATAGTGTCACCGTTCACTATGTCAAACAGGAGATAATCCCAATGAAACAGATGCTACTAATGAGTGGTTCAAAATATAGAGAATCGGATTATTTGGAACATACGATTCCTTGGTTAAACACGTTTTTACAAGATTATAAAGGTAAAAAAGCGGCATTTATACCTTACGCCGGTGTACGCCAATCTTACGATCAATATGAGGAGAAAGTACAAAAAGCTTTAGCAGAGCTGAAGCTCGATATTATTTCCGTCCATCGAGCACAGCAACATCGAGATATTATCGAATCAGCAGATATCATCATTATCGGCGGAGGAAATACTTTCTGCCTGTTACACGGACTTTATCAACATAATCTACTTGACGTCATTCGCCAAAAAGTTGAAAACGGTACGCCTTATTGCGGTTGGAGTGCCGGTGCAAATGTCGCTGGCGCATCAATCATGACAACCAATGATATGCCGATTATTTATCCGCCGTCTTTTACGGCGTTGAATCTCTTCCCTCATCAGATTAATCCTCACTTTATTTCAGGGAAAATGCAAGGTCATAACGGCGAGAGTTGCGAAGAGCGATTAACTGAATTTTTGATCGTTAATCCGACCGCTTGTGTATATGCGCTACCGGAAGGTACTGCGCTCCATATTGTCGGAGAACAGGCATTCACCATAGGTCACCACCCAATATTACGTTTTAATAAAGATACGGAAGTACAACAATACCCTGTTAATTCGAGTTTTACTTACTAAGGAGCTTGCTATGGCAGAACTAAAATCCCTTGTCGCCATAATTGGCATTATTGCGACTATTTATTTGTTGATAAAAAAATACGAAACCCGAACCGTATTAATCAGTATCGGTTTATTCATGGCGATTGCTACACTAGAACCCATGAGTGCCCTCGATGCTTTTGCTAAAAGTATGACCTCGGGCGGCCTAATTATGGCGATTTGTTCCAGCATGGGTTTTGCCTATGTGATGAAATATACCCAATGTGATACGCATTTGGTGCATTTATTGACCAAACCTTTAGGCGGTTTAAAATTCTTTTTAATCCCGATTGCAGCAACGATCACCTTTTTCATTAACATTGCGATTCCTTCTGCCGCAGGTTGTGCCGCCGCAGTCGGAGCAACATTAATTCCCGTGTTGAAAAGTTCCGGTGTACGCCCGGCAACTGCAGGGGCAGCCATTTTAGCAGGGACGTTCGGCTCCATGATGAGTCCGGGTTCTTCTCATTCGGCAATGATCAGCGAAATGTCCGGTTTAACTGTCACGCAAGTTAACCTTAGTCATGCGCCTTATACCATGATTGCCGGTGCAATCGGTATCGTAACGCTCACCATTTTGGCGATTGCCTTTAAAGATTACGGCGAACAACACCGACAAGCCTATCTAAGTGAAAATAAAAACGCGGAACAACATTTCACTGAGGTCAATATTTTGTACGCTATCGCACCGCTTGTACCGTTAATTATTTTAGTTATCGGCGGCACGTCGTTACAACAAGTACAGGGACTTGGCTGGACCAAAATGGGCGTACCTCAAGCGATGTTAATCGGAGCAATCTACGGTATTTTAGTTACTCGTATTTCACCAACGAAGATTACCGAAGAATTCTTTAACGGTATGGGACACGCCTATGCAAACGTCTTAGGGATCATCATTTCTGCCGGTGTTTTCGTTGCCGGTTTGAAAGCGACCGGGGCGATCGATTCCGCTATCGAATTTCTCAAACATTCCAATGAATTTGTCCGTTGGGGTGCAACTATCGGTCCATTCCTTATGGGTGTCATTACAGGTTCCGGCGATGCTGCAGCCATTGCCTTTAATACAGCTGTCACCCCACATGCCGTTGAACTTGGTTATGATCATGTCAATTTAGGAATGGCTGCCGCAATCGCCGGCGCAATCGGTCGTACCGCATCACCAATTGCCGGTGTGACTATCGTCTGTGCGGGTTTAGCAATGGTTAACCCTATTGAAATGGTTAAACGTACTGCACCAGGCATGGTACTTGCCACCTTATTCTTAGCGTTATTTATGTTGTGATTTCACGCACTCGCTTGGGATAGGCGGAATTGCCTATCCCTTGTTGTTAAACAGAGGAGTTAACCATGAGCATTGATTTAGCAAAACTCATTGAATGGCGTAGAGAATTCCACCGTTTCCCCGAAACCGGTTGGTCGGAATTTTGGACAACCAGCCGCATCGCCGATTACCTTGAAGAAAGAGGTTTTGAACTACTGTTCGGTCAACAAATTATTCATCCGGATTTTGTACACGGACGGCAACAATCCGTGGTTGATAACGGCATCCAAAATGCAATTGCTTATGGCGCCAATCCGAAATGGTTAGCTCGAATGAACGGTTATACCGGCTGTGTCGCCGTTTTTAATTCGGGCAAACCGGGCAAAACCTTAGTATTACGTTTTGATATCGACTGTGTAAATGTCGCAGAAACTACCTCAACCAACCATCTGCCGAACAAACTGGGGTTTCGTTCTCTCAACGACGGATTTATGCACGCCTGCGGACACGACGGGCATATCGCCATTGGCTTAGGTATTGCCGATTGGATTGCCAACCACAAAACAGAATTGCACGGAAAAATCAAATTGGTATTTCAACCTGCCGAAGAAGGTGTCAGGGGCGCGGCTGCGATTGCAGCAAGCGGAGTGATAGACCATGCCGATTACTTTATCAGTTCACACATCAGCTTTTGTGCGGACAGCGGCACCATTATTTCCAATCCTAAAAACTTTTTGTCCACGACCAAAATCGATATTCGATATCGCGGAAAACCAGCACACGCCGGTGCGGCTCCGCATTTAGGACGCAATGCTCTGCTTGCCGCCGCCAATGCAGTGAGCCAATTTCACGCAATCAGCCGCCACGGTGACGGCATGAGTCGTATTAATGTCGGAGTGCTGAACGCTGGCGAAGGGCGCAATGTGATACCGGTGAATGCGTTGATTCAATTAGAAGTCCGCGGTGAAAATCAAATGATTAATCAATATATGGTCGACCAAGTCATGCAAATCGCCAAAGGCATTGCCATCGGTTTTGATGTGGAATACGAAACGGAAATCATGGGGGAAGCGGTCGATATGGTCAACGATCCACCATTAGTTGAATTACTTGAGAAAGTTGCCGTTCAACAAAAACAAATCCAATCCGTCAGCCCCGATTACGCCTTTAATGCCAGTGAAGATGCGACGATTCTCGGTAGAAAAGTACAAGAATTCGGCGGCAAAGCACTTTATTTTATCCTCGGAGCTGATCGCACCGCTGGTCATCACGAAGCCGAATTTGATTTCGATGAAACACAATTGCTCACCGGCGTGCATATCTATACCGACTTGATTAAAGCATTGCTCGGTTAATCCGTTTGCCGTTACAAGCGGTCCGTTTTCGCCTGAATTTTGCATTTTTTTGACTAAAACCGACCGCTTGTTCTCCTCCTCCCCCGGTCCTACTTCGCTTTCATACCGAATTGTTATAAACAGGGATGATTTCCTGTGTTGGGTTTTCGCCATAATAAGCCGACATTTATTATTTTAAACGGAGAACCCTATGTCTAACACTCAACCGTTCCAAACGTTATTCGAACAATCATTGAACAGTTACTGCGAAGCACGTTTCCTCACACCTGCCGATTTATCTGCAGAGCAATGGTATCAATTTATCGCACAAATCAGCCAACAAGCGATTTTGCAAAATTTTCCGAAAAACCCACCGCTTGCAAACAGCCGCAAGGTAAATTACCTCTCCATGGAATTTTTAATCGGACGCTTGCTCGGTAACAATTTAATGAGCTTAGGCGTTTATCAATATGTTGATAACGCATTGGCGCAATATGGGCAGAATTTAGTCGACATTTTGGAACAAGAACGCGATCCGTCTTTAGGAAATGGCGGTTTAGGACGCTTAGCGGCTTGTTATTTGGATTCGATGGCAAGCCTTTCCCAACCGGCGATCGGTTACGGATTACATTATCAATACGGTTTATTTAAACAGCGCTTCGGTACAAAAGGCGAGCAACTTGAAGCCGGTGACGCTTGGAACCGTGATTTCTATCTACAGCAATACCACCGAGCCGATTTCCGTCAGCAAGTCGGTTTTGGCGGTGAAGTGTGGCATAAACATGGCGATAAATACGAATGGCAACCGGCATGGCAAGTGTCAGGTGAAGCCTTTGATTTACCGGTAGTCGGCTACAAAGGCGTACAACAGCCGTTACGTTTGTGGCAAGGTTATAGCGAAGCGACATTCAATCTTGCTAAATTTAACGACGGCGATTATTTAGCATCCGAATCGAACGTTATCGATGCCTCAAAACTGACCAAAGTACTCTACCCGAACGACAATCACCAAAACGGTAAAGCATTACGTCTAATGCAACAATATTTCCATTGTGCGTGTTCGGTCGCCGATATTTTACGCAACCACTTAGCGCAAGGTCGCGGCCTCGAACAATTACCGGAATACGAAGTAATTCAATTAAACGATACTCACCCAGCAATTGCCATTCCGGAATTAATGCGTTTGCTTATTGACCGCCACGATTTATCTTGGGAAAACGCATGGGCAATTTGTGCCAAAACATTCGCCTACACGAACCATACTTTATTACCGGAAGCATTGGAACAGTGGGATCAACACCTACTTGCGGAACTCTTACCGCGCCATTTGATGATTATCGAGCGCATCAATAATGAGCTTTATCAGCAAGTGCAAGCGGAATTTAACGAACATGAATTTGCCGACGCGTGGGACCAAACAGCCGTACTGATGAATCATCGTGTGCGAATGGCAAATTTATGTGTTGTCGGTTCATTTGCAGTAAACGGCGTAGCGCAAATCCATTCGGATTTAGTGGTCAGCGATCTCTTCCCTGCTTATGCAAGACTCTTTAAAGACCGTTTCCACAACGTCACCAACGGTATTACGCCGCGCCGCTGGATTCGTCAAGCAAACCCGCAACTCAGTGCATTATTGGATAAATCTATCGAAGGTGACTGGACGCAGAATTTAGACCTGCTCCGTCAGCTTGAAAAATTTGCAAAAAATCCTGAGTTTCAGACCGCTTACAACGCCGTTAAACAGCATAATAAACAGCTATTAGCGGTGGAAATCGAGCAAAGTTTGGGATTAAAAGTAAATTGCGATGCCATTTTTGATGTTCAGATTAAACGTTTTCACGAATATAAACGCCAACATCTCAACTTGCTCAACATTATTGCAACCTACCAAGAATTAAAAGCGAATCCGAACCAAGATTTCGTGCCGCGCGTCTTTATATTCGCCGGCAAAGCGGCACCGGGTTACTTCATGGCGAAACAGATTATCCAAGCGATTAACAATGTCGCCGAGGTGATCAACCATGACCCTGAAGTCCAAGGAAAATTACAAGTCGTATTTCTGCCTGATTATCGTGTCAGCCTTGCCGAAAAAATTATCCCGGCAGCCGATGTTTCGGAGCAAATTTCTTTAGCCGGCAAAGAAGCCTCCGGTACCGGCAACATGAAATTGGCATTAAACGGCGCAATTACCCTCGGCACCCTAGACGGAGCGAATGTAGAAATTGCCGAATATGCCGGTGAAGAAAACGTCGTTATTTTCGGGCATACCGTGGATTCTGTCAGAACATTACGCACAAACGGCTATGTTTCAAAACAGTATTACGAGCAAGATCCGATACTGAAAAAGGCGATCGACGCACTGGCTGACGGCAGCTTTTCAAACGGTGATAAAGATCGCTTTGAACCCTTGGTTTACGATATGCTCAATCACGACTATTTCTGCGTTTTGGCAGACTTTGCCAGCTACCGCGAAGCGCAACGCGAAGTGGCAAAACGTTATCAAAACAGAGAAGCATGGATTGAATCAACCATTTTGAACACAGCCCGTTTAGGCATATTTAGTTCAGACCGTTCAATCCGCGATTACCAAACCCGTATTTGGAAAAATCGCTACTAGACTTTAAAAAATAAGTTGTGAATTAACATCATCTGTACCTAAATGAGGTGCAGATGATGCCCTACTCCTTATCAATTACGTTGAGGTATGATTAAACTTGTTATTGAACAGATATTCGCCTCCGTAAAACGCAAAACTTCACTCAATTCCATATTCTTATGTCGCCAAAAAATTAATGTGAAATCACATTCAAATAGCATAAAATCATTCTATATTCAGTCGAGTAAATTGTTGAAAATAATAAAGTAAAAATAAATTAGAAAGCAATTGATCGTTGCATTCAGCTGTCGTATTATTCGCCAAATTCCTCCACATAAGGCATTGAATCATGAAGAAAAAAATTTTTTTGCGGCTATTAATGGTAGTTGGTGGTTGTTTGCCGGCTTCTTATATGAAACCTTTTGGCGGTATCGCTAAAAAAATACGTTTGGCTTTAGGTAGGCAAATATCCAATCAATTAGGACAAAACGTGAATATTGAAAAAGGCGCGTACGTGTTGGAAGATACGGTTGTCGGTGATAATTCCAGTATCGGTGTCAGAAGCGAAATCTGTAAAGGATTGAGTATCGGTAAAAATGTCATGATGGGGCCGGAATGTCTGTTTTATTCAACCAGCCATTATTTCAACAAAGAAAGCCGCCGCTTTGAAGGCTATACGCCGGTGAATCCGATTGTCATTGAAGATGATGTGTGGATTGGTCGCCGTGTCATTATTATGGGAGGGGTGACTATCGGCAAAGGTTCAACTATCGGTGCCGGAGCTGTAGTAACGAAAAGTATCCCGCCTTACAGTTTAGCCGCAGGTAATCCTGCAGTCGTCAAAAAGAGCATGTTGGATTAATGAGTTGCCGCATTTTCCCTATAACAAGCGGTCTGATTCAGGTTTAAATTTACCTATTTTTGCCCGAATCAGACTGCTTGTTGTTTCCAAATTTGCCAACATTCTTGCAGGTGCTTCAACATTAATGCGGTAATTCCCCAAATTTCATAGCCGGAATAACACAGCGTCGGTGAAGTCATCTGCCGTTCACGGTAAGTAAAATAACGCACGCCGAAGTTAGATTCCGTCAAAATGAATTCCAACGGCACACAGAATACGTCAGCAACCTCCGCTTGGTTCGGCTGTATAGGCGGTAGATTTTCAGCGATTGCCAATACCGGCGTGATCGAAAAACCCGATGGCACGCGCGCCAGCGGTAAACTACCGATAATTTGCCACACATTCGGTGCAATCCCGACTTCTTCCCAAGTTTCACGTAACGCAGCAGCGGCCATATTTTCATCACCTTTATCCACTTTACCGCCGGCAAAAGCGATTTCCCCGGCATGAGCAGAAAGATAAGGCTGGCGTCGAGTAAGTAACAGCTGCCAATGATGTAACGAATGCGGAATAAAAGCGACCAATACCGCAGCATCACGCCACGATAGTTGAAATGACTCAAACAGCTCGCTACGGGACATCAACGAAGTCGTTATTGGTGGATTTTGGCAAAATTGTAAAAATGCCGTGAGTTCATCGGGTAAAAGTTTCATAAAGTACTACGAATTACCTCCACGGCGGTTCAACGTTCATGAAAAGAATGCCATGCAATCATGTTCATCAGTTATACCCCATCATTCGGAGCAAACCGCGCGTGTACTCAATCGCTTCACTACGATTTGCCACACCGATTTTTTGGTAAAGATTGCGGATATGCGTTTTAATCGTCGTTATCGCCACCACCAATTCTTGCGAGATCTGCTCATTGCTGTAACCCGAATAAATTAATCCCAACACTTGCCATTCACGTTGAGTCAACGGACTGATTTTTAATAGTTCCGGCACGTGCGGGTTTTCCAACAAGCTTTTGACAAACTGTTCATCAAAATGCGCAGTTTTATGGCGATTATGTTGGTTGATACTGCGTAGAATAAACTGCGCCTTATGGGTGGAAAGGTCTTCCAGTACATTCAGTTGCAATAACTGGCGGATTTGCTGAGCCATGAGATCACCTTCAATCACAAAGGCACTGATAAAATTGGTCTGCTGGCTCAAATTCAAGGCATGGATTAAATCTTTTTGAGCAAGATCTTTTTTTCCTTGTAGATAATAAACACGATTACGTAAAATCAAGGCACGTTGACTATCGCTAACCAGATTAAAAGTGGCTGCCGTTTTGAGCAAACTGTTTAAAATACGCAGCGCTTGGTCATAATCTTCCTGTAGTAAATAACAGCGCGCAATATTACGCCATTGTCGTTGGGTAAAATGATTATACTCTTGTGCCGGAAAATGTGCTTGAGCCAACCAGCTTTCCAAATGGCTGTTGTCATTACTCATTTGCCAATAGATCAACAACACTTCATCCAGTGCGGTAATCCAATCTTTATGGGGCGAACTGCGGGAAAGCAGCTCGCGACATTGCTCAATCAAGCGTGTACCATTGGTTAAATCTCCTTTAGTCAACGAAATTTTAGCCAGTAACGCTACACATTGAATTTGTTCCTCTTCTTTTTCCAACACTTCGATGCCGGCATGAGCCATCGCTTCCGCTTGGTCTAAATGGTGCCATTCCCATAAAATCTGCCCTTTTAATCTCAACAAAAACTCATTCATTGGAATTTGGTTAAACGCCTTGCTCTGTTGAGTGGTTTCTTTCAATAAATCATAAGCGGATTGTAGAAAACCTTGGGCGGAGAGAATCTCCGACTGCTGTAATTTAGACCAAAGCCATTGATGATAAGCGCGTTGTGTGGTTGCCATTTTCTCTACTTGCTGCATCAACGACAATCCCTCTTTTAAATAACCGCGGCAATGTTGCGCCTCACCGATTACCGAGGTTGCGACAATCTGTGCATAATCAAATTCGGAAGATAAATTGCTCAATGCTTGGTTTGCTAACAAATAGGCTTGTTCTTCATCACCGGCATTAATCGCCACTTGAGCCCGCAATGCATCAAAACGTCCTTGTAGGCTGTCGGTAAGCGGTCCTTTTGGCTGAAATTTTTGCAAAATGCCGCTCACATCCTGATGACGATGCTGGCTTTGAGCCAACCACGCTTTTAATAAAACCAAGTTTTCATCCTGCCAAATCTGTTCGGACGGCAAGCTGTTAAGGCTGTCTTCCAACAATTTTAACTGCCCTTGGTGAAATAACGCCCAACCGTGTTCCTTCAAAATTGAATAGAGCGTTTGCGGATCCGACAACATCTGTGCATGATATAACGCCTCGGAACCATAGCCCAATTTCAGCCACATCATTGACGCCGCTTGGTGCAATTGTTGCCATTCATTCGGCAATTCCAAGCGGCAGCTTTGGGATAAATACGAAGCCAAAATCGGGTGAAATTTCCACCAAACCTCACCGTCATCCTGCGCTAATCGAGTGACAAACAACCCCATTTTTTCCAATTCATCCAGTTTTTTAACACCGTTTTCATCTCGGCTAATCGCTACCACCAGTTTTTCGTTCATCGAACGTAAAATCGCACATCGCTGCATAAACAGTTTGACTTCAGGATCAACATAATGAAAAACTTCTTCATTCAAATAGTCCGCAATATGTTGTTGATTAAGCTTTGCCAATAATTTTTCAGGAAAGTGGAGTAATTCAGCATTCTGTTTAATCGCAAAAATCATCAATTGCAATGCAGTCGCCCAACCTTCAACCCGATCACAAAGGGCAAAAATAACATCATCACTTAAAGTTTCATTCAGTTTTTGTTCAAAGAAACGGCGAGTTTCATTGGGAGTAAAAGCCAGTTGGTGAACGTCAATTTCCAACAATCTATCGTGGATACGTAAATTGGTAATACTTAACGGCGGCGAGAGACGTGAAAGCAGCACCAAACTCATACTGTTTGGTTGATGCTTCAGCCAGAAACGAAGTGCATCATGAATTTCTCTATTTTCAATTAAGTGATAGTCATCAATAATCAGGTAGAAATGACGGGAAACATCATCTAACAACACCAATAACTGCCCAAAATAGTCAATTAAATTGTTTTTATAGTTGACCTCTTTCAGAGAAATACCGGTTGCTTTTGCCAAAGCGGAAGAAAAATAGCGGGCAAACTGTTCGACGTTATTATCACTTTCATCTAATGCAAACCATGCTACATTCTCATTTTTTGCTAATAAGCGCTCTTTCCACTGAGATACCAAAGTGGTTTTTCCATAACCTGCCGGTGCGGTAATCAAGGTGAGCGGATAGGATTTCGCCAGTGCCAAACGTTTTAATAATTCGCTACGTTCAACACCGTTGTTATGTTCTTTATAGGCTTGATTCGACTTGCTTGAAATCAGTTTTGTCGGAATCAGTTTTGTTACGACCTGCATTTTGCCTCCCTACAGTAAGTCTGTGATTTTAGCAAATTTTGGAGTGAAAAGGGGAGAAATGAAGTGTAAACAAAAAGCAAGAGCCGACAAAACGATACGCGATTCTATGAGTCAAAATTATTTCACCTGATTTTGAGATCCATCAAGCTTTGTCACATTAACACTTTTACGATTTATTCTCATTCTGCATACTATACAAATTAATAATTGTTCGTATTTCAAATACATTATATAGAGGTAGTTGTATGTCAGTAATTCCTGTTTCTGCTTTAGAAAAAGATATTTCCGCACAAATTGATGCTATTGTTAGCAGTGATATTTTTGGTGAAATTGATCCTATTGTCAGCCGCCGTTTAGCTGATTTAGGCTTCTCCAGCGGAATGCCGCTGACAGTGATTGCAAAAGGTCCTTTAGGTAAAGGTCCTTATGCCGTCAGACTCGGCAATAAATCCCAATTCGCACTACGTGAACCCGAAGCAAGTAAAATTATGTGTCGTATTATGGAGTAATAAAGGTGAAACGTTGTGATTTCGCCCTATTAGGTTCACCTAATTGCGGCAAAACAGTACTATTCAACGGGTTAACCGGCGCCAATGCCAAAGTAGCAAACTACGCGGGTGTTACCGTCGATAAACTTGAAGGCGCTTTCATTGATGACCCGTCGATTCGAATCATTGATCTCCCCGGAACCTATAGTCTACGAACCACAAGCCTCGATGAAGCGGTCGCTCGCGATATGGTACTCGGTAAAATCGGCAAACAGCCTGATGCCATCATTGCCGTTGCCGATGCGACCAATCTACGTATGACGCTACGTATGGTGTTGGAAATCAAAACATTAGGGCTACCGATGATAGTTTCCCTTAATTTGAGCGATATCGCACGCACCCGCGGGTTACGCATTGATGTAAAGAAACTCAGCGAATTGCTCGGCGTACCGGTACTAGAAACTGTGGCTATCAAAAAAGAAGGGATCCGTGCGCTACGCGAAGCCATCAAATCGTTCCCATGTCAGAAAGCTTCACCAATCGAGATTAAAACAGCCGAACAGATGTTAGAGCAGCTCGACAGTAATCAACTCTATCAACAAGTAGAAAGTATTCTTTCACAAGTAGTTAAACACGATTTAGAACTACCGCAATGGCATCAAAAGCTGGATAATTTTGTCATGCACCCAATCGGCGGGATTATTTTGCTACTGATTATACTGCTGCTCGTATTTCAAGCGGTCTATTCTTGGGCTGAGCCGATGATGGATCTTATTGAAAGTACATTCGGTAATTTGGGGGAATGGGTTACCACCACACTGCCGCCGGGTATTTTGTCCGATTTACTGGTTAACGGAGTGATCGCCGGGGTTGGTGGAGTATTGGTATTTTTACCGCAAATAACTATTTTATTCGCATTTATTTTGCTATTGGAAGATTCGGGCTATCTGCCACGAGCAGCATTCTTATTAGATAACCTATTGGCTAAAAGCGGTTTATCCGGAAGAGCATTTATTCCGCTGCTGTCCAGCTTTGCTTGTGCAGTTCCGGCGGTCATGTCCGCCCGAACCATTCAAGATCCGCGCGAAAGATTGGTTACTATTGCTATCGCACCGATGTTAACCTGCTCCGCCCGCCTGCCGGTTTATACGTTAATTATTGCCGCAGTCATTCCGGAACAAACCGTATGGGGTATGTTTAATCTGCAAGGATTAACACTATTTTCATTATACGTTATCGGAATTATCTCAGCAGGGTTAGCAGCTTATATCACCAAACGTTTTGCATTACGTAAAGGTCGAATTCAACAATTTCCACTCTTGATGGAATTACCGACCTACCGTATGCCGAATTTCAGACACATTTGTATCAGTTTATGGGATAGAGTCAGCGCCTTTTTAAAACGGGCGGGAACCATCATTTTTGCGTTAAACGTTATCTTATGGTGCTTAGTCACCTTCCCCAGCGCACCTGAAAATGCGGTAGGACCTGCTATTGATTACAGTTTTGCCGGCATGCTCGGACATTTAATTCAGCCGATTTTCGCGCCGTTAGGCTTTACTTGGCAGATGTGTATTGCAATGATACCGGGCATTGCAGCTCGGGAAGTTGTGGTTGCGACATTAGGTACGGTTTATGCTGTAAGCGGCTCAGAGGAACAGATCACTAACGCCTTGATTCCGATTGTACATAACAACTGGGGCTTACCGACGGCATTGGCGTTTATCGCTTGGTATATTTACGCGCCGATGTGTATGGCAACATTAGCCGTAATTAAGCGTGAGACCAAATCAACTCAACAAACGCTGTTCATTACCGCGTATTTGTTCGCCTTGGCATACCTTTTTGCCTTTGCGGTTTACCATATTACTTTGAGGGTTGTAGGATGATTCAAAATATTATTGTCGGAGTAATCGTTGCGGTTTGTATACTCTACGTGGTATGGAAATTTGTGTTAAACCGCAAACAAAACGTTTGTAACGGCTGTGACCGCTGCGGCGGGAAAAAAAACGGCTGCCATTAGTCTTCAAACGAAATACAAGCGGTCGGTTTGGACACATTTTTTGCAAATTTCTCGCCCAAACCAACCGCTTGTTTTCTCCGCTATTTACCCGCCCAAACGACCATCACTTTATCGTTAGCGTTTCGGCGGCTGAAAGCGAAATATTTTTTCGTTTCCAACACTTTTTGTTCGCCATCGCCGATAGCCGCATGATTTTGACGGAACAGCGCCACTTTCGCCCAATGCTGCTGCAACGCTTTATTTTGTGAGTTGCTATCGAGTTCTTGCCAGTTCATATCCGATCTGGTGCCTTGAATCGGATCCGACCCTGTCGCACCGAATTTTCTGCCACTTTCATCGCCGTAATAAATTTGTACCGCGCCCGGTGAGAGGAGCAATAAACTGCCTGCGGTTTTCTGTTTATCCAGATTATTTTGGCTGTCATCGTGGAAAAATAGTCGGGTATCGTGCGAGGAAAGATAACTTAATACATTGAGATCTTTCAATTTTTCACTCATTTGTTGATAAGTCGGGGCGATTTTGGCAAAGCAGCCAAGAGCCTCTTTCGCTTGATCTTGGAAGCTGAAATTGATCATCGCATCAAAGCCGTTGTTGTAATAATCGCTGGTATGAACGCCGTGTCCCCACGCTTCACCCGTCATCCAGAATTTATCGCCAAAGGATTGATTCGGATGGGCTTTTTGCCATTTTTCCAAGGCTTTTTCCGCC